>JANQEV010000108.1 GCA_028278145.1 Chromatiales bacterium
GAGGCTGAGGTGGAACCACACCGCGCAGAAGATCCCATCCGGCGCCTGCGCAGCTATATGTTCAATCACGGCCTGTGGGAAGAGCAGAAAGAGTTGAGCCTAACCGCTGAATGTAACCATGAGGTGGAGGCGGCAGTTAAGGCCTATCTTGATACACCGGCCCAGGAACCAGAGAGCATGTTCGATCATCTGTACGCCGAACTACCAGAGGTCCTGCAGGAACAACGGGCAGCAGTAGGGAGGAAGAAACATGGCTGAAGTGACTTTGGTTGAAGCGGTAAACCTGGCCCTGGCCCACGAGATGCAAGTGGACCCGGAGGTAGTTGTGCTGGGCGAGGATGTTGGCAACAACGGCGGCGTATTTCGCGCCACTGACAATCTGCAACAACAGTTTGGAAAAGAGCGGGTAATGGATACACCGCTATCCGAGGCCCTTATTGCCGGCATGGCGGTAGGCATGGCAGCCCAGGGCATGAAACCGGTGGCAGAAATCCAGTTCATGGGTTTCATCTATCCAACAATCGATCAGATACTGAATCACGCCTCCCGGCTGCGTAACCGCACCCGCGGGCGTATCACCAACCCACTGGTACTGCGTGCTCCTTTTGGCGGCGGCATCCATGCCCCGGAACACCATTCCGAAAGCACCGAAGCCATGTTTGCCCACATACCCGGACTCAGGGTAGTAATCCCCTCCTCCCCATCCCGTGCCTACGGCCTGCTGCTGGCAGCCATTCGCGACCCGGATCCGGTAGTGTTCCTGGAACCGAAACGCATCTACCGCATCGCCACCCAGGAGGTGGAAAACAACGGCGAATCCGCACCGCTGGATAGCTGTTATCTGCTGCGTGAGGGCTCTGATATAACCATTGTGACCTGGGGCGCCATGGTCCACGAGACCATGCAGGCAGCGGAAGAACTGGCACAACAGGGAATACATGTTGAAGTCATAGACGTGGTAACCCTGAAACCGCTGGACATGAACACCATCCTGGAATCCATAGCCAAGACCGGTCGCTGTGTAATCGTGCATGAAGCGGCAAGAACCGGTGGCTTCGGGGCCGAGATCGCAGCCGGCATCGCCGAGAAGGGTCTGTTGCATCTGCTGGCCCCGGTGGAGCGTGTCACCGGCTTCGATACAGTAATGCCTATGTTCCGTCTGGAACAGTGCTATATGCCAGATAAGGATCAGATCACCAGCGCCATAAAGAGAACCCTGGAGTTTGCATGAGGATATTCAAACTGCCAGATCTGGGTGAGGGGTTGGTTGAAGCAGAGATTGTCGAATGGCATGTGCAGGCGGGAGACCAGGTCACCGAGGATCAGTTACTGGTATCGGTGGAAACCGCCAAGGCCATCGTAGACATCCCCAGCCCACAGGGTGACACCGTAAAACAGTGTTATGGCCAACCCGGGGATCTGGTACACGTGGGTGATCCACTGGTGGAGTTTGAGTCCGCAGCAGCAGAAGATAGCGGCACAGTGGTAGGAGAGATGGAGGTGGGTAAGGAGGTAATCCAGGATGACACCATAACCGTTTCACCCCAGGCCAGCAGTGGTGTTCGTGCCACACCGGCAGTGCGGGCCCTGGCCAATCGACTCCAGGTGGATATGTCTGTAGTTACACCCAGTGGCAGTAACAACTCAATCACCAGTGCAGATGTGGAACGGGTGGCAAAGATCTTTGCTGAAGTTGGGCCTCTGGAGCCCCTGCGCGGTGCTCGCCGCACCATGGCACGCAATATGGAAAAGGCCCATGCCGAGGTGGTTGATGTAACAGTTTCTGACGATGCCGATATCGATAGTTGGTGTAGCGATGGAGACATCACGGTGCGGCTGATCCGCGCTATTGCCGTGGCCTGCAGGGGTGAGCCAGCCCTTAACGCCTGGTATGACAGCCACTCAGTGGGACGTCGTCTGTTATCCAAGCTGGATCTTGGCGTGGCTGTGGACAGCGGTAACGGCCTGTTTGTGCCGGTAGTCAGGGATGCCGGAAACAAGAGTGCTCAGGAGCTGCGCAATGAACTGAATGAACTCAAGGAACTGGTGGACAAACGCTCGGTACCGTTAGAGCGCCTGCGTGGCCTTACCTTTACCCTGTCTAACTTTGGCACCTTTGCCGGGCGCTATGCCAACCCGATAATCATCCCACCCTCGGTGGCTATTCTGGGTGCCGGTAAGGTACGGGCCGATGTGGTAGCCAGCGCCGATGGACCTGTAACCCATCATATCCTTCCGCTGTCACTATCTTTTGATCACCGCGCGGTAACCGGGGCCGAGGCCAGCCGCTTTCTGGATCTGCTGATCAAGGATCTGCAATTAGATCAGTAGGGCTATCACACCCAGAGCATGACCTGCATTAACGTTCCTGACGCCGCCATTTCTCCACGATGGCCTCCACATCCAGGTCATCCATGTTGAGCTGCCACTTGGAGTAGAAATCCACATCATTACTGTTGGGTGTCGGATCCGGCTGCTGCATCTGAAATCTGGTGACTACGGGCACCGACTCTCCCAGCGCCAGCGTCTCACCCCTGGCCAGGGTTGAGAGTATATTGACCAGGTCACCCTCAGCATCCGGGACCAGGTCTTTTACGTACTGCTGATCATCTGGGTTACTCAGGCGAAAACAGAGAAAACTGCCACACTGGGCCAGCACGGTCTCTGAAAGTTCATGGGGACGCTGGCTGACCACCACCAGGCCTACACCATACTTACGTCCCTCCTTGGCGATACGTTCCATGGAACGGCGGGTACCTTCGTACCTTGTCCCACCGGAGCGGGGAATATAGGCATGGGCCTCTTCACATACCAGCAGTATGGGGAAATCCCTGGAGCTGGGATTCCAGTAGTTCATCTCAAAGGCCAGACGTCCGATCTGAGCCGACACCGTAGGCCGCACATCGAAGGGGACCGAGCTGAAATCTATCACCGTTATCTGACGTTTGGGCTCGGCCAGGCCAATAAACTCACGTAACAGGTCCGACATGGTATCTGAAGAGGTGCGGCGCTTGGGTTTAAACAGAAAATCGTAACGCGCATCGTTCATGCGGCTCTGCAGCTTGATCAGGAACTCATCGAACTGACCAAACAGTGGACCCTTGGTCTTGCCAAAATCCAGGGTCTGTTCATTGGCTAGCTTGAACTGGTCAAACAACTCATCCAGGGGAAAGTACATGGGTGAATCGATAGAGATCTGCGATGTTGGAATATTGGGATTGGCCTTCCTTCTAAGCTCATGCACTACCTCACGCAAATAGGCAATCTGAACCGTGGCTCCCTCATCCTCACGGTCTATCAGCAGATCCACCAGTTCAGAGAATGTCAGCAGCCAATAAGGTATCTCAAGCTCACGGGCATCCAGATCCTGCACAATATTCTCATCAAAAGCAGCCTCTCTTTGACCATCCTGGGTAGTCCACACATATTCACCATGCAGATCCAATACTATGATGTGGGCCTTTGGCATAACCGAAATAGTCCGTTGCAGGATACTGGTAACACCCCATGACTTACCTGATCCTGACTGTCCCAGAATTGCCAGGTGGCGACCAAACATCACCGCCGGATCCAGGCAAACACGCATGGATGGATGAGATGGCAGATAACCCAGGTTAAAACCCTTGGCGCGGTATTTTTCGAACATAACACCGATCTGACCACCAGACATGATATGTACCTCTGCCCCGGGCACGGGATAGCGCGCCATACCACGACTGAACCGGCCATGTTCATTGATCTCACCCACAGGAGTCAAGGTGATATGGCCACGGCTTATGGAGCGCGTTACCCTGCCCTCGCCATCCTGCCCCAACGCAACCTTCAGAGAACGTTCTTCTTCTCTGGCACTGGTTACCATGGCAATGATCTGGATATCCCGATCCTTGATACGTAGATAGGAGCCTACCTGGCCAACCCTGATAGCTTCACCCCCTACCAACAGCACGGGAAAACCATCTGTTATATCTGTGGTGAGCGTAGCTGCCATACTGCTTTCACTCACCTCTGTCAGACGCCCAATCAATGTTGTTGCCTTTGTCATATAGATACCGCCTTGCTTGTCCCTAATTGTTATGAGTTATGCAGACTCAGATTCAGGATACCCTAGATCGATTGTGGGTTATGTGAACAGAATCAATATTAGCATCTAACCCCCGCCTATACCTAAACCTGAAATGCCTATAAACAGACAAAAAAAAGCCCCTCATAAGAGGGGCTTTAAAAATCACGCTTCAGCTTGGGATCGTATTACAACGCCAAGTCTTCATCATCTTCCTCAAACGCAATTTCGCCATCATTGATGTCACTTTCGCGCTTCTGAAGATATGCATCACGCATAAATTCATATTTATCCAGCGCTGCCTCTTCCACCACATCACTGGCACCCAATAGATCGGCACGCTTGTCGATGGTACGCAGAACGATCAGGGTGTTCCTCACCTCAACCGGATTCACATAGAGAACCGGATCAGTGTAGGAATCAAGGTACAGGCCTATGCCGTCACGTACTCCGCTTGGGCCGAAGAAAGGAAGTACCAGGTATGGTCCCTGGCCAATACCCCAGTAACCGAAGGTCTGACCAAAATCCTCACCATATTTTTCCAGGTTCATGTTACTGGCTACATCGATGAATCCCAGTATTCCAATGGTACTGTTAACAAGAACCCTGCCTACGTCAGATGCAGATCTTCCCAGCTTGAACTGAAGCAGATTATTAAGCGCAGAACCTAGATCAGCCAGGTTGGAAAAGAAATTGGTAATACCTGTGTCTATAGGGGAAGGCATAATAGCGCGATACCCTTTTGCAACAGGCTTAATCAATGCGCGATCCAATGTATCATTGAATGTAAACATGGCCCGGTTGAAACCCTCAATGGGATCACGCGGATCAGCAGGACCTGTAGTTGCACAGCCAGTAAGCACCACAACGGCTGCAGCTACCAGCATCATCCTCAGCTTCTTTATGAGACTCCCTCGCGACATTTTTCTTATCCTTCACGATTACAGTTTTGTCAAAACAACAAGGCCTGATTTGGTGTAGCGACCTTCCCCGTGCTCTGCATAATTGGCACAATTGTACATATGATACACCAGACACCCATAGTATAACCAGTACTTAATTCACTCAATTATTAAGAGACATTTTAAATACAACATGCAACTTATTGTAATATTTGCATAATATGCCATTTTTAGGAATTTAACGGCATGCAAATCAGTGAATATTCAACTCTTTTCCAACAGTTGCAAAATACACTGATATCTCCATCAATATTCTGCCCCTAAACCTGAATTCCAGCTACGAATCAGACTCCAGTCTACTATCGGCAGCCACATCAGATAATTTAGCATTTATTCAAAATAAGGCTAGCTGATCTCTCTATACCAGACCGTCTGACCTCCCTATTGATTCGTAATAGACCAACAGTTGCATTATGCTTCCCAACCATGACAGACACTGACTATAACCCTGATATTGCTGAGAGATTTCGCGGTTTCCTGCCCGTGGTAGTGGACGTGGAGACCGGTGGTTTTGATGCTGAAACAGATGCACTGCTGGAGATTGCTGCCGTCACCCTGAAAATGGATGATTCAGGTTCACTACAACTGGCCGAGACCCACTCCTGCCATGTGGAACCCTTCCCAGATGCGAATATAGATCCCAAGGCACTGGCCTTCACCGGTATAGACCCACACCACCCGTTCCGAGACGCCCTTCCAGAGAAAGAGGCGCTACGCTTTGTCTCCGATCCAGTACGCAAGGCGGTCAAGGCCAGCGGCTGCAACCGAGCCATTCTGGTGGGTCACAATGCATTCTTCGATCTCGGGTTTATCAACGCAGCAGTGAAGCGCTGTGGCTTTAAGCGCAATCCGTTCCACCCTTTCAGTACCTTTGATACCGTAACCCTCTCAGGACTCGCATATGGTCAGACGGTACTGGCCAAGGCGGTGGCCGCTGCTGGCATAGAGTGGAGTAACAGCGAGGCCCACTCAGCCATCTATGATGCAGAAAAGACCGCTGAACTGTTTTGCTCCATTGTCAACCAGTGGCACGAACATTCGCCACACCAACCCTGGAATATTCAATCCTAGGCCTGACCAAGACTTGCTGCTGAATACTGTTTGACCATAGCAGCCTAGGCATACTTGGAGGCTGCAATAACGGTTGTTACCAGACCCAAGACCAGATTGGTCCCGATAATCTTGCGGATCATGGCCATCTGAACTGCGGCCGCTGGAATATCCTGCTGTTCCAGCGCTATCCCCATGCGCCTGTATGGAACAAAGTAGATAAAACAGAACAGGCCAACCATCACCAGACCCAAGCCCTGCATCAGGTGTACATAGAGACCTGCCTCTCCATTGAATAGCACCAGAAAGATCCAGTAACCACTAATAAGGATCAGGATTACAGATAGCCAGACCCAGCGAAAAAAGCGGTCCAGTACTCGTTTCAGAAACGGCAGACGCAGGGGTGGCTCAAGCAGCTCATGGGCTGCCTGTCGCATGGCCATATGCGCAAAGAACATTCCACCAACCCAGACCACAGATCCCAGCAGATGCAGAGTCAACAACAGGATATACATCAGGACACTCCAGAACTTGTATTATCGACATTACGCTGCAGCCACAACTCCAGCAATGCAAGATGCCATAGTTTGCTACCTTGAAGACGGGTCAGATGCATCTCTGGTGCAGACAACAACATGTCCACATAGGCAGGCGTGTATAGGCCACGTTCGCGGCACACCTGCGACTCCAGAATGCTGCGCATGAATTCCAGGAACTCCCCGCGTACGTATTTGAGAGCAGGCATGGGAAAATAACCCTTGGGGCGATCGATGACTGAATCCGGAATCAGGCCTCTTGCCATGGCCTTGAGTGGATACTTGCCACCCTGACGCAGCTTCAGCTCAGGTGGGCAACTGGCCGCCAGCTCTACCAGCTCATGATCCAGAAACGGCACCCGCGCCTCCAGTCCCCAGGCCATGGTCATATTGTCCACCCGTTTCACCGGATCATCCACTATCAGAGTAGTAACATCCATACGCAGCACTGCATCCATAAAACTGTCCGCATTGGGCTGCGCCAGGAGCCGGGCAATCTGCTCAGAACTATAATCTTCACCGCGGTAGGGCGGGGAGACCAGATAACTGAACTCCTCATGCTCCCGGTCAAAATAGTGCCTGGCGAATCGCTCCAGTGCTGATCCGTTCCGGTCTGCCTGCATCTGTGGATACCAGAAGTAGCCACCGAACACCTCATCTGCACCCTGACCAGACTGCACCACCTTTACCTCGCGCGATACCCTCTCCCCCAGCAGATAGAAGGCCACGGCATCCTGTCCGAACATGGGCTCAGCCATATGCTCCACTGCATCCGGTAGTCGGCGCAATACCTCATCGTTGGGTATATGGTACTTCCTATGTCTGGTGGCATACCTCTCCACCACCTGATCAGAGAACTCAAACTCATCCCCCTTCTCTCCCGGATGATCCTCAAACCCCACCGAAAAGGTACGCAGGTCAGTTATCCCGGCCTCCGCCAATAGTGCCACCAGCAGGCTGGAATCCAGGCCGCCAGACAACAACACACCCACTGGTACATCGGCAATATCATTCCGTTTTTGCACCGCACGCCGCAGCGAGTCATGGATGGCCTCCAGCCATTCATCATCACTCATCGGCTGGGCCGGCCGGGTGGCATTCAGACTCCAGTATGTCCACTCTCTGCGACTCCCATCGGCGCGTAACAGCAGGCAATGCCCGGGAGGAAGTTTACGTACTCCCTTGAGGATGGTGCGTGGTGCCGGTACCACTGCATGCAGAGTAAACAGGTTGTGCAGTGCTACCGGATCGATGGATACGTCCACCCCACCTGCCGCCAGCAGGGCCTGGGTATTGGATGCAAATCTGAAACCTTCGGAACTCTCTGAGTAGTAGAGTGGTTTTATCCCCAATCGGTCCCGGGCCAGAAACAGTTGTCGCTCACGCCCATCCCATACGGCAAAGGCAAACATGCCATGCAGACGTTCCACACAGCCCTCACCCCAGGCATGCCAAGCCTTGAGAATGACCTCACTATCGCCATCGGAAAAGAAGTGATAACCGAGATCACGCAGTTCCTTACGCAGTTCACGGTAGTTGTAGATGGTGCCATTGAACACCAACGCCAGACCCAACTCCTGGTCGATCATGGGCTGGTTGGCATGTTCAGACAGGTCGATAACTGAGAGGCGGCGATGACCAAAGGCCAATGGACCATCACTGTAACTACCCTCGTGATCAGGTCCGCGTCGCTCCAGGCGGGAGATCATTCGCCGCACCGCATCCAGCCGCGGGGCAACGCCGTCTAGTCTCAGTTCACCACAAATCCCACACATTAGAGGTTCTTCTATTTACACCAGGACTCCTGAAAGCACGGAGTGTAACCCAGATTCGCCCTATTGGCAGAGCCATTCGAAGTAAAGTGAGTGGTTGGAGAGAAAGAAAGGGATGTAACAAGCAGTTCAAGAGCCGGATGGCATCAAGCCAGGACTTCAGGGTGGCCTCCCTGCCACCCACACAAGATCAGATCTGCAGAACCCAGATCAGCACCACTGCGGTTATTGCACCAACGATGGTTAGGACGGTAAGGGTACTGGCTGCCAAGAAAAAGTCTAAATTGTTGCTTGCCTTGCTCATAACTCGATCCTCCTTTTTAGTTGTAAGACGTAACAGCTTCTTTTCATATGCAGAGGGAGATACAGCCAGTAATACCGGCACTCCCAAACATACGTTTATTGTTATTTTCTGTTCACACTGAAAGTGTTTCTGACACGGACTGGAGCCTGGTATTTCGACCCTATTGAGATATGAACATCTCGGTCAGAATAGAAACCACACCCTTTCAGGCGTTATTTCTATGCTAACTATTGAATGGACAAATTCTTTTGTCAAGGAATAATATGATAAATATCATGGTATTTTTCTGGCAACTGGAGGATGCAGGACAGAGTCACCAACATATCTTATTGTTTTTACTTGTTTAACTAAAAATTATAATACTGCCGCAGTTATTTCTCAGCCTGCAATCCAAGCCCATGCTGATAGAGTCGATTCTTTTTTTCACCCGTCAGCCTGGCCGCCAGGGCTGCCGCCTGTTTTAATGGCAGCTCCTGCATCAGGATACGGAGAGTCCGCTCCACTTCCGGCCCAAGCGCTTCATCCTGACGCTCTGGTTTACCACTGACAAGCAGTACAAACTCCCCCTTGGACTGCATTGGGTCCTGTTGTAGGGCTTCACACAGTGAACCCAAAGTACCATGCAGTATGGTCTCATGCAGTTTGGTCAGCTCCCGCGCCAACACTGCTGGACGTTCCACTCCGAATATATCTGCCATATCCTGCAGGCAGGCCTGTACCCGATGACTGGATTCATAGAACAGCATGGTTCTGGTTTCATTACCCAGCTCCTGGAACTGAGTCCTGCGCGCCCCCTGGTTGCGACTGGGGAAGCCTTCAAACACAAAGCTGTCGGTAGCCAGTCCCGATGCACTCAGGGCGGCAATCGCAGCACTGGGGCCCGGTATTGGCGATACCGTGATCCCCTGGCGATGACACTCCCGAACCAGCGCAAAACCAGGATCACTAATTGCCGGGGTACCTGCATCTGAAATAAGCGCAACTGCATTACCCTGCCTGAGACAATCCACCACCTTCTCCAATGCCTGATATTCATTATGTTCATGCAGAGCCAGCATTCTGGCATCCACCCCAAAATGGCGCAGCAACGTACGACTGTGGCGGGTATCTTCTGCAGCAATAAGAGTTACTTGTGAGAGGGTCTCTAAGGCGCGCGGGGAGATATCGCCAAGATTGCCGATAGGAGTCGCAACTATGTAGAGAACACCGTTTTTGATTGACACAACACACCCCAGAAAAGATACTAACTGAGTCTGCTACCGCTCTCCGTAGCACCACAAACAAGGATCACTCAAACAGACAGGACTGCTACAATCCTGCCTGCCTCAACCTGACCATGCAACAAAATCGTTATTTACCACTCCTGCTACTGCTGCTTATAGCCATGGTTACCGGATGTGTTTCTGATCCATCGATTAAGTGGGTCCAGTCTGAGGTGCCGGATAGTCTGCGTGACAACCCCGTCTTCTCCCATGCCCTGGAGCTGGAGACAGAGGGCAACTATGCCGAAGCGGCTATGATGCTGGAGCGACTGTCACAGACCACTAGGCCACCCATTCAGCAGGAGGCCATGCTCAGGGCGGTGGAAAACTACCTGCAGGTGGAGGACAACGAATCCGCTTTCCGTTTGCTGCAGCTTATTGGTACCGACAACCTGCCACGGCTTGGTCTTAAACGCAGGGTGTTACTGGCAGAAGTGGCAATCAAGGGCAAACGCCCAGATGAGGCCCTGCAACTGCTGGAAGAGCCACCTGAGAGGCAGATGCCACCGCAACTGCTCAGACGCTATCACAAGAATCGCGCCGAAGCATATCGACTCACAGGAAACATGCTGGAGAGTGCACGTCACCTGACCGAAGTGGACCTACTGACCCAGGATCCAGTAGCCAGCCTGGATAACCAACGAAATATCGTTCGCACCCTGACCACCTATACCGACTCCTCCCTGGAACTGCTGAAACCAAACCCGCCTGGTGTCTTTGGAGGCTGGATAGAACTTACCAGGGCCATAAAGATAAACGCTAACAATCCATCCCAGGGACAGGAAGCCATACAGAGATGGCGTGAGGAGTTCTCCAGTCACCCTGCCCTACCCCAACTGCTGGAGGGTCAGGTACAAAGTGTAGCTACCGGGTATTCCAAGCCGAGACAACTGGCTGTACTTTTGCCCAAAAGAGGACCCTATGCCAAGGCCGCAAGCACGTTGTACGAAGGCATAATGAGCGCGCATAACAGCCTGCCGGAATATGAGCGCCCGGCAATCAGCGTCTATGACAGCAGTAACAGCAGACAGACATATGCCATCTACCAACAGGCACTCAGGGAAGGCGCCGACCGGGTAATAGGACCATTGGTAAAGGAATCTGTATCTCAGATAGCTAAAGCCGGATCGCTTGAGATACCGGTACTGGCCCTCAACAGGACCCAGGCACCACCGGCAGACAACCTGTATCAGTTCGGGCTGGCACCGGAAGATGAGGCCAGACAGGTAGCAGAACGGGCCTGGGTTGATGGCCACACCCGGGCCGTGGTACTGACCCCACAGGGTAGCTGGGGAGAACGAATATTCAAAAGCTTCCGGGATCGCTGGGCGGGACTGGGGGGAACCGTAGTAGAGCATCAAGTATACAATACCAAGGAGAATGACTTCTCAATCCCCATTCGCTCACTACTGAACATAGATGAAAGCTTCCAGCGCCGCCGCTCCATGCGCAACGCCTTAGGCCGCAAGATAGAATTTGTACCGCGTCGACGTCAGGATGCGGACTTTATCTTCCTGCTGGCCAAGACCCGCCTGGCACGCCAGATCCGCCCCCAGCTACAGTTCCATCATGCAGCCAAACTGCCAATTTACACCACCTCTCACAGCTACTCTGGCAAGCATGCACCGAAGAAAGACCTCGACCTCGAAGGTGTGGTATTCCCAGATATCCCATGGCTGCTTACCAGTGAAGAAGATCAGCCATTTGCAGGCAGCCAGATTGAGCCGACCCCGAGCAAAAAGAGTTCCAGCTATAGCCGCCTGTTTGCCATGGGCATAGACAGTTATCGCATGATGCCGCACCTTTCTCGTCTGCGTGTATCACCCAGGGAAACCCTGGATGGAAAGACAGGAATTCTCTATATCGGACAAAACAACCAGGTCCACCGGCAACTTGTATGGGCCAAAATGAAAAAAGGGACACCAGAGGTGATTGGCTATGCACCGCGCCTGGAAGAGAAACGATCAGCATCTGTCCCCACCACCAAACCCAGGCAAAGAACCCAGTCAGCTCCTCCATCTGACTTCTTTTCCTGGTAGCAGACAACAATGACCGGATGGTTTAAATTTGGCCAGACCGCATCTAAAACAACCCGCAATGTCGGCACTGCCGCCGAGGATATGGCTCTAAAGTATCTGGAGAAAAATGGCCTGACCTTACTAACACGCAACTATCACTGCCGCCAAGGCGAGATTGATTTAATCATGCAGGAAGGAAACTTTCTGGTGTTCATTGAGGTCCGTTACCGCAAGAATAATCATTTTGGATCAGCGGCCGAGAGCGTAACCAGGCACAAACAGCTACGCGTACTGACCACAGCAGAGTATTATCTGCAGAATGAGAAACAGAACGCAGACAATGCCTGCAGATTTGATGTAATAACTGTTTCAGGAGAACAAAATCCACATATAGAATGGATACAAGACGCATTTCAAGCTGAGACATACTAAAAATTATTAGCAACGGAGAATACTATGAGACTGGCTACACCTCTGGGAATCATCACTATCCTGCTTGGAATCAACCTGCTAAGCGGTTGTGCCCCGGCCGTTGTTGGTGGAGCCGCCACGGGAGTTTCTGTCGTACATGACCGTCGCTCAGCCGGTGCCGCACTGGAGGATCAGAATATTGAATTCAAGGCGCTGCATGTAAAAACCAGGGATCCGGAAAACCTGTACAGGCGCGGAAACTTCAGCGCCACCAGTTATAACAAGGTCGTTCTCCTCACCGGCCAGGCAGATACAAATGATGTACGTGAGCGCTATGTAAACATGATCCGCAAGATTGCCGAGGTAAAACGGGTTGTGGATGAGATCAAGGTTGGTCCATCTGCAAGCATTACCCAGCAGGGCAATGACGCGTATATTACATCCAAGGTTAAAATCAAGCTGTTTGATATAAAACTGCCGGACTTCGATCCCACCCGGGTCAAGGTTGTAACCGACATGGGCAATGTCTATCTGATGGGCATAGTGTCCCAGAAAGAAGCTGATGCGGTAGTACAGAAGGTACGCTATGTCTCGGGAGTAAAACGGGTGGTCAAGATCTTCGAGTACCGGTAAGCATCAGGTGGAACAACTCTCTTCCAACACCATCTCAGAGCTTGGACGCATATTTGGTAGAGAATCGGTCCTCACCGATCCAGGGGACTGCCTGCCCTACGGCTACGACAACAGTCGTCGCCAAGCCATGCCCCAAGCCGTGGTGTTCGCCACAGAACATCAGCAGATCCTGTCTCTTGTACAACTCTGCAACCGGGAACAAATCAACCTGATTGCCAGGGGACGTGGTACCGGTACTACCGGGGCCACGGTTCCGGACCGTGGAGGCATCGTTCTATCGCTGGAGCGCATGAACAGGATCCTGGAGATAGATCCGGATAATCGCCTTGCCCGGGTTGAGCCCGGGGTTACCAACCAGACACTGCAACAGGCCGCAGCAGAGCATGGCTTTTTCTGGCCACCAGACCCCACCAGCTCTGCCATCTGCACCATCGGCGGCAACCTGGCCTATAACTCCGCTGGACCACGTGCAGTGAAATACGGCACACCACGGGAGAACACCCTGGGACTGCGGGCTGTCACCGGCAGGGGCGAAGAGATTCGTACCGGCGTATCCACCAGCAAAGGGGTGGTAGGGTACGATCTTACCCGCCTGTTGATTGGCTCAGAAGGGACACTGGGCGTGATCACCGAAGCCATCCTCAAGCTCACCCCTGTATCAGAGGCCAAACAGACTCTACGTGCCAGCTATACGGATATGCATACAGCCGCACAGGCCGTATCTTCTATCATGGCCCAACCGGTTACCCCCTGCGCACTGGAATTTATGGATGGATCCGCCATTGACATAGTGCGTGATTTTTCCGGGATCCAGATCGATCCTGAGGTTGGAGCCATACTTATGATTGAGGTGGATGGCCCGGCACACTGCCTGAATGACTCAGTTGCAGCCGTGGCCGCGGCGGCTAAAAATACAGGTCTGATTGAACTGCATACTGCAGAAACTGGAGAGGAGATAGCACAGCTGTGGAAGGCGCGGCAGTCCCTGTCACCTGCTCTACGCAAGATTGCCCCCAAGAAGATAAACGAAGATGTGGTGGTGCCGGTATCCAGGATCCCGCAACTGATTGATGGACTACAACAACTATCCGCAGACAGCGGAGTCAGGATTGTTAATTTCGGTCATGCCGGCAACGGCAATATCCACGTCAATCTACTTACCAATCCAGATGACCCGGAACAGATGCAGCAGGCACATCGCTGCCTGGATGCCACCTTTGACCTGGTATTGGGAATGGGCGGTACCATATCAGGCGAACATGGCATCGGTCTTGAGAAACGGGAGTTTATTGAACGCGAGATTGATCCCTGCACCCTGCGTCTGATGACTGATATCAAAAGACAGTTTGACCCTGCAGGTATACTCAACCCAGGCAAGGTATTCCCCGCCTCCGACAGCTGAACAGAAATTTTCAGCAGTTGCCGTTACTGCATACGCAGAGGACAGGTGGTGCGATCGTAATCCGCACCCATTTTGTCCCATACATAATCCAGCGCATTCTGGATGTGGGAGAAGAAATGCTCTTCACCCAGATATTCGATCAGTCGGGTGCGACGGATCACATCCATGAACTGTTTCTTCATGCCAGCTACTACCAGCTGAATCCCATGATCCTCAAGACGCTCTGCCAGATGGTGCAACACCTCCTCTCCAGTTGCATCCATCTGGTTGATGCCGGTGGCATCGATAACGATATAACGCAGCTTCGGATTGATAGCCACCACCTCGAGTATCTTGTCCTCGAAGTAACCGGCATTGGCGAAATAGAGCGAACCATCAAAGCGTACTACAGAGATATATTCACTGGTGGGAAGAGGAAATACCGCAATATCACGCAGGGTCCCATCCTTGTAACGGGAAAGGACGGCAACCCGGGGACGCATGGACCTGATCACAAACAAGGCCAGGGACAACAGGACACCCATGAGAACACCGAACTCCAGATGCGGAGCCAGGTACAGGGTAAGGGCAAAGGTAATCACCGACACCACGGCATCATGTGGCTGTGCCCTCCAGGCATGGACGATGGGAGAAACCTTCACCAGATTTATCACCGCCAGGATAATTACCGAACCCAGGGTAGCTACCGGCAGGTGGTATAGCAGCGGGGTCAGAAACAGCAGGGTCAGGCCCACAACGGCACCGGTCACCACGGCCGAAAACCCGGTTAAGGCACCTGCGTTTATATTCACTGCTGAACGGGAGAAAGAACCGGAAACCGGGTAGCCGGAGAACATACCAGAGACTATGTTACTCAGGCCCTGTCCTACAAGTTCCTGGTTGGTATCCAGGCGCTGCCTGGTACGTGCAGCCATGGCCTTGGCAATGGCAATGGCCTCCATGAAACCGATCAGAGAGATCACCACGGCGCTGGCCAGAAGCTGCAGGAATACATCGCCACTGAAGGTGGGGATACTAAAAGCCGGCAGACCATCCGGGACTACACCTACAACACCCCCACCCTTGGCCTCAAAGTCCAAGGACCAGGAGAGGAGCGTAGTTATGGCAACTGCCACCAGGACATTGGGCACACGCGGCAAATATCTCTTGAGTCCCACCATAAGAGAGATGGCCAGTATAGCCATCAGCAATGTAGGTATATGGGTCGAGGTCATAGCCACCTGAACCGTATTCATTACAGTCTCATAGTGGTGTTCGGCCTTCTCAACTTTCACTCCAAACAGCTTGCCCAACTGAGAGGTGGCAATAATGATGGCGCCCGCATTGGTAAAACCTACCACTACCGGGTGGGAGAGAAGATCAACCACTACGCCCAAGCGCAGCAGACCCAGACACATCTGGAACACACCAACCAGAACCGCCAATGCCATGGCATAGGCCAGGAACCCTTCACTACCAGCTACTGCCAACGGCTCCAGGGATGCTGCCGTCAACAATGACACCACCGCCACCGGACCAGTAGCCAACTGACGTGACGATCCAAAGAAAGAGGCCACGATGGGTGGCAGGAATGAGGCATACAGACCGAAATACGGCGGCAGACCGGCCAGTTGGGCATAGGCCATGGATTGTGGCACCAGAACCATGGCAACAGTGATACCAGCCACCACGTCTGCTTTCAGGGTTTTAGAGTCCCGCAGTTCCCTGATCCAACTAAAAAATGGAATAAAACGTCCTGGAAAACTAACAATCAGTCCGATAAACCAGTCCACGACCTACCTCTTTGATGTTTATTTATGAGTAAGTTTGAGTACAAACAGCCAACCAACAATCCTGGGATTACTCTGCGCTAATTATGTAAATGCCCCCAGCGCACAATATCCCTAAACCTCGTATAACTCATTGAATACAGCCATGAAAACCTAAGAATTGGCTTTCAATAGAAATTAGTAATGGAGTGGACCCTGCCACAGCCTTTTTTGCGAGGTATCATACCGATATCTCATCGGTATATCAGAATATCATCATTTATTGTATTACAAATACACCACCAAACACAAAGGTTAAATCTGTTTTCCGTAGCACGAAGCAGAAACAGCCCAGAACTACTGGGGTTTGATGGCGTCCGGGGGAGTGGATAAACAAGCGCTTACAGCACAGCCTCTCAGGCCTCAGCGCTATGCACGCATAGCGCTGAGGCCTGAGAAACATCTAATACGCAAAAAAACTAAGTACTAAATAGGCGGCAAGGATGGCTGCAACCCACATCACCATACTACCTGCAGGGTAAGTGCGTGAAACCAAACTACTGATGCATCCATTTCTTCGGGAGACAAAATCCAGGCACATATCCAGTCTCACCATAAACATATGGCGTAAACCGTGGTCTGCCTTCCAAATCAGGGAGAAGGCATTTTTTAAGGCAGTTGGCATGAGACGGCGATAGAACCAGTCGAAGTCCAGGGTAATAGTCAGCGTTCGCTTCATCAAAGGCAGCATGAGGAAAAATGCAAAACCCGAGAACATCAAGAGCTGCAACATATTAACTACGTGCGGCACAGTATAAGGTTCGTAGGCAACCGGATAAGGCAACATGTTGTATAAGAACTCTGGCCATACCCCTAAACCGATACACAACACCGAAAACAGGATCATAGCCAGTCTCATGTTCCAGGGTGGATCAGGCGGACGCAAACCAGAGTCCTTCTGAAAGAAAACAAACCAGGGAAATTTGATACCAGCATGCAGAAACACACCAGCAGATGCCGCCAGCAGCAGGAACCAGACGATCATCAAGTTCGAGTCTGCAGCCGCCTGTCCAATCATCGATTTGCTAATGAAACCAGAGGTCAAGGGAAACGACGAGATCGAAAGCGCACCAATAATTCCGCAAATAGTTGTTAAAGGCATACTCTGGAACAGCCCACCGAGATCAGAGCACTTTCGCTTGCCAGTCATGTACAGCACGGCTCCAGCCGACATCAGCAGCAGCGCCTTATAGATAATATGCGTGAAGGCGTGCGCAGCAACACCGTTCAGGGCCATTTCAGTTCCAATCCCGATACCGGTGACCATAAACCCCACCTGGTTGACAATGCTGTAGGCGAGGATTCGGCGCATGTCATTTTCCAGCAGCGCGTAGATAATCCCATAAAAAATCATGAATATCCCGATGAAGATCAGAATCTCCGCACCAGGGAAACCACGCAACAGAACATACACTGCCGTCTTGGTGGTAAAGGCAGAAAGAAAAACAGTACCGCTGTAGGAGGCTTCAGGGTAGGAATCAGACAACCACGCCGACAGAGGCGGTGCTGCGGCATTTATGAGGAAACCTGCAAGGATGAAGATAGTGCCAAAGCTATTGGGCTCCATGGCACTGAATGCGGCCGTTCCAGTATCCATAATATGCGCCAATATTCCCACTAACAACAACGTGCCGCCGAACATGTGAACCATGAAATAGCGCATTGAGACCCTGTAGCAGAGGTTGCTGCCCACTGAAAGCACTACCACGGTAGAGGCTAAAGCCATTAGCTCCCAGAATATAAACAGACTAATCAGGTCTCCAGAAAACACAGCCCCAATCGCACTGCCAGCATAGACAAAGACCGCAACCAACTCCAAAACACGTTTCTGATTAAGCGCGTACAGCCCCCCGGCAAATGTCATGATGGAAAAAATGGTGGCAAAGACACGACTTAGCGCATCACTACGCAAGAAGACCAGTTGGTAGTCGAATATAGGCACGATAGCAGACGAGCCATCCGGCAGACTCCACACCAATCCCAGCGTCAGCAGAGGCAGGCCAAGGATTAAAACAGATCTGGCACTTCTTCCCACAAACGGCAAGAGGAAAGCACCTAGGATCAAGACAATTCCTGGCGGGAAGTCATTCATCGTCATAATAGGTGTCCTTGCGCTTCAAAAAAATGCCTAATGCCTTTGCGAAAAGCACCATACCCACACATGTCAGGAGCCCGTACCACGAATAAAATCCAAAGGTTCCATCTATTTGAAAACTGGCATGAGGGTGAACGAAAAAGTCAGCCAGGACCAAAAGCGCTAACAGCACAAAACCTCCATACCAGAGCTGACGTATAGTCTTTGGCCTTACAAGCCAGTGCTTCTGTTCAGTTTCGTTCATGGCATTACTCCAGCAAACTTTTTATTTTCCATGAGCTAACCCCGGTGCTGCCAAAATAGCTTGAGCCAGTTCATATAACGGTTGCGGATACACAAACAGGACCACACAACCCACGGTGGTAATGCAAATAGCGATCAGTGACGGCAACGGCGCTTCTTTCATCCCGACATCGGCACTGGACGCCTCGGCACCGGGGAAAAAAGCACGCAGAGGCAAGGGCAAAAGATAGGCGATGTTCAGCAAAGAGCTGACCATGAGTACCACCATGAGAGCCCACTGCCCCGTCTCCATGGTCCCCACCAACAGGAACCACTTACTCCAGGTACCCCCAGTTGGTGGCGCACCAACGATACTGAGACTGGCAATCAAAAAAGCCGCCATGGTGATGGGCATCTGCCGGCCAAGACCACGCATCTCACTGATCTCTGATTTATGTGCCGCTACCAGGATAGCGCCCGCACAGAAAAACAGGGTGATTTTACCAAATGCATGCATGGCAATATGCATGGAACTACCCAATACACCCGCAGAGGTAGCCAGCAATGCGCCCATGGTAACATAGCCCAATTGGCTCACGGTCGAGTAGGCCAATCTGGCTTTTAAGTTATCCTGGCGCATTGCGACCAGTGAAGCCAACAATATGGATGCTGCAGCAAGATAGAGTAAAAACTGCGTGCTTGGCAGTAGCGCCAGCAAATCAATTCCAAAAATATACACACACACTTTCAATACGGTGAATACACCAGCCTTCACCACGGCTACAGCATGCAGCAGAGCACTTACCGGCGTTGGCGCAACCATGGCTGCTGGTAGCCAACGATGAAACGGCATTATCGCTGCCTTGCCGATACCAAACACAAATAGAACCAGTATCGACCCTGCAACCAACTTATTAACACCAGGGTCAAATACACCTCCTGGTTTAAAGTCAACAGTGCCGGCCACAAACCAGGTACTGACAATGGCTAACAGGAAAAACAGTATTGATGTACTGAGCAATATACCAAGATATGTGCGCCCACCTCGCTGCGCCTTGTTCGTCCCTGCATGGGTGACCAATGGGTAAGTGGACAGAGTCAATACTTCATAAAATATGAATAGGGTGAACAGATTGCCAGCAAAGGTAATGCCCATTACGCTGCTAATAGCAATGGCAAAACAGGCATAGAACCTGGTCTGGTTCTCCTCGTTATGGCCACGCATATAACCAATGGAATAGACTGTCGTAATGATCCAGAGAAAACTGGCAATAAGAGCAAACAGCATTCCCAGTGGTTCGATGTGAAAGCTTATCTTTAAACCAGGTAACAGCTCACCCCAATGCGCACTAACGCTTGCGCCTTGCTTGAGCCCCAGATAAAGATTAAATACCAAATACAGCAGCACTAAAGAAGTGCCTATGGTCACACTCTCACGCAGATTTGGCTTATGCCCTGTCGCCACTATTCCCGGCGTTGCCAGCAGGGGTAAGATAATGCTGAGCTGAAGCATTAATTCCAGAGACAGACTCATGGGCTTACTCCAAACAAGCTCTGGGAAGCTGCCTGCGCCACTTGCACGCTAAGGCGCGTGTCTATACCGAAATAGACATTGGCCAGTACCAGAGTCCAAATTGGAATCATAAATGCTAGCGGTACTTCTTTAATTGAGTCTGCACCCTCTAACGACGGTTTAAAATACGCCACTTCAACAATACGCCAGACGTAAACGACCGCCAGTAGTGAGCCTAACAAGATAAGCACTGCAATAGGCCACCAGCCAACTTCAATCACCGCCAGAACCAGATACCACTTACTAACAAAACCAACCGTGAGTGGCACACCGATCAAGCTTAAACCACCAATTACAATAGCCGCCATAGTTACCGGCATTTGACGGCCCAGACCCTGAAAATCTCTCAATTGAGTGGTACCGATTCGGTACATCACTGCGCCGAGCGCCAAAAACAATGCACCTTTCATCAACGCATGATTGAACAGGTGTAATAGGGTTGCAGTTAAACCTAGAGCAGTAGTAAGACTGAAGCCCACTATCATATAGCCGATCTGCGCGACACTTGAGTAAGCAAATAGATGTTTAATATTGCTTTGGTAAATAGCTGCGGTTGAAGCCGCAAATATGCCGACCAGACCGAGCACCATAAACACTACCTGTAACGGCAAATGGGTAAATGAAAAAGAGAGCCCAAACACCGAGAAGGTAAAGCGAATAAGCAAATAAACGGCAACCTTTGTCGCGGTTGCCGCAAAAAAAGCAGTTACTATCGAAGGCGCATAGGCATAAGCATTTGGCAGCCACAGATGCAGTGGAAACATTGCTAATTTTAGACAGACGCCAACAATCACAAAGGCAAAAGCAGTAAAGACCGTCCGTGTTTGCGCAACTTCTGGCAAGCGTATGGAGAGGTCCGCTATGTTAAGGGTACCGGTCATCTGGTACATCAGACCTATGCCGATCAAAATAAATGTGGCACCGATGGTACCCATGATTAAATATTGAAAAGACGCCCACAGTGCATGTCTATCTTTACCCAGGGCGATCAGAGCGTAGGCCGAGAGAGAGGATATCTCCAGGAAAACGAAGATATTAAAAGCATCACCTGTCGCCACAATACCCAGCATTGCAGCCAGGGATAACAGGTATAAAATATAAAAAACCGTGTGCCTGTCTTCAGGTATTTCCTTACGGATACTGGTGTCAGCAGCAAGCAGCACAACTGTGCTGATCGATGAAATAATAAGCAACAGGAGTGCATTGAGCTGATCGATGCGATACTCAATACCCCAGGGAGCATCCCAGGCACCCAGCTCGTAACTGATAGTACCAGAAGCCATCACCTGCTGTAGCAAAAGGCAACTGATTAAAAAGGCCAGACCACTTGCCACTATAGAGAAGAACCAAACCAGGCGCGGCCGGGTTAGAAACAGGCATAAAGGCGCCGCCATTAGCGGCACTATGACTTGCAAAATTGGTAAATGGGCTAACAATCCAGATTATCCTTCTTTTGTATTTCTTCTTCTTCAATACTTCCATAGGCTTCTTTGATACGTACGATCAATGCCAATCCCAAAGCAGTAGTGGCAATACCAACTACAATTGCGGTGAGAATCAGAACGTGTGGCAAAGGATTCGAATATTGCTTAATCCCCTCGTCTAAAATGGGAGCAGTGCCACCATCGACCATAGCCATACTGATATAAAAAATGAAAACGGAAGTCTGGAAAATAGACAGACCAACAATCTTTTTGACCAGGTTGCCATGAGCAATAACGATGTAAAAGCCTACCATCATCAGCACTATCACAACCCAGTAATTATAAAGCCCCATTAACATTCTGAATCCTTATACCCTTTGCCCTATTGGTTTCCTCTACGGCTAGCAAAGTTAAAAAAGATAATGATCATAATTGATGCAACCGTTAAACCTACACCTAGCTCAATCAAAAGTATGCCCAGATGTTGACCGGCAACTGGATCAGAGGATAGTGCACTGTAATCAAAGAACTCTTTACCGCTCAACAGGGAAACGACGCCTACACTGCCGTATAGCAAAACACCGGTGGCTGCGATCATCTGAATAAAGGACTGATTAATCACTCGGCGTGCTGTGGTCATGCCAAACAACATGACATAGAGAAAAATGGCTGAAGCAAAGATCACTCCCGCCTGAAAACCACCGCCAGGGCCAAAGTCACCGTGGAATTGCACATAAAACGCAAACAGCAATATAAAAGGAATCAGCATTTTAGTTACGATACGTAGAATCAAATGCTGTTCATGCATGGAATAATTGAATAAATCAGCTTTTTCATCCTCTTCGGAACGACGCGCTACCAACAGCAGTGCCAATACCCCAATACCCGCAGTAAAGATAACTACCACCTCACCAAAAGTATCGAATGCCCGGTAACTTGCCAGCACAGAGGTTACGATATTAGGCACACCAATCTCCTGCATGGAATCATTAATATATCTGGGTGCAACATGTTGGTGAATCGGCGCTTCTGCAGAGCCAAAATACGGCATATCCAGAGTACCGTAGATCAACAGGCTTCCAGTGACGATCACCACAGCTAAAGCCAATAGAGGCTTATGGCGCTCTGGATACTCTGAACGTCCCGTCATGGTAATCGCCACCAGCATCAGCAAGGTAGAGATGCCAGCCCCCACGGCTGCCTCAGTAAACGCTACGTCCACAGCATCCATAGCGACAAAAAGACTAGCGGACAACAGGCTATAAATGCCGAGCAGCATAACCACTGCCAACAGATCCTTCATCCAGACAATGGAAAAGGCAACACCAACTAGGAATGCCAATAAGACAACAACAGTCAGGAATTCGATGACGTCACCTCATCGTCAGATTTGATGTTCTTCGGCCTGGCCATATCAGCGTGCATAGCAGCATTGGCTAATGCATGTCCTGCCGTTGGGCTAATAAACAGAGTCATGAGCAGAATGAGCAAGAGCTTCACATCCACCAATAAGTCAGGATTGTGCATGATTAGGCCGATTATAATCATCGATGTGGCAAAGGTTTCAGTTACACCTACTGCATGCATACGAGAATAAAAATCTGGGAAGCGTAAAATGCCAACGCCACCAGAAAGTAACAAAAAGCTACCTATCAGTAGAAACAGTGAACTACCAACTTGCATTAAAGAATCTATCACTTTTTCTGCTCCCCACTGCGCTTCAATATAAAATGATCGGAATAGCGCAACACACCAATAACGCTAATAAAATTAATGAGAGCGTAAACAATGGCAATATCCAGAAACTCAGGTCGTCCCATGACAAAACCTAACAGTGAAATCATAAGAACGGTCTTGGTGCCAAACATATTGACGGCAAGTACGCGATCATAGAGCGTTGGCCCAAGGACCGCTCGCGTAACCGCCATGATCATGACAACAAGAATGGTTATGGTTGCAACTATTAGCATTAGTCTTCCAGTTCAGTGACTCGGCGATCCATTTCACCGGCTTCCAGATCTTCGGCTGATTCCCGTAGCAAGGCATGCACCAAAATTTTATCACCATCCAAATCTACGGAAACGGTGCCAGGCGTTAGCGTAATAGAATTTGCGTAGATGATTTTTCCTATCTCAGTTTTCTGGCTTGTGGTAATGGTCACAAAACTCGGTGATATAGATTTGCTACCTAGCCAGATATGTTTTACCACCTGTAAATTTGCCAGAATAATCTCTTTAATTAGCCAGACATAGTAACCCGGAAGTTTTAGGGTGAGATGCACTGGTTGGGATTCGTGGTCGACCACATCCATTCGGTGCGCCACGTATACAACAAAGGCGATGGAAGCCGCACCAAGTGACAATATCAGGCCGGTGTTATGACCTGAATTAAGTAACCAAAATACAGCTAATGACAGAGATAGCAAGAGAGTATGCAGCATTAGTACACCACTGTCTGATGGTGCCTGCTTAGGCACGGTTCAAAAGTCTGGCATATCACAGCATCGATCTTATTCTTATACATCAGCATTCATAAACCTCATCAATGCAACAACTCAAAGCAGGCCGAGACTACTGTTACGGAACTGCGCGTCCAGAAACAGCACTTAGCAAATATCCCACCGACATGGGACGATACTCTATAACTCTTCAGTGCCATTGACAACGATAAATCACAAGGCCATTGCCAAACGGAATCTGCTAAATTACCTGATGGCGGGCGTGAATGCAGATATTACGGAAGTAAAATATCTGCCAAATCACACTATTGATGATGGCAATTCACTTGGATAATTACGGTGATATAGCGCGCTACAAATAATATTTATATGGGCCTTTATACTTCTAATAAGTTAACTATCTGACCATATGCAACGGAATGGTCTTCCCATTTACGCTCAATAACCCTCCAGTAAGTTTGGCGCTACTGGTTATATACTCCCCATCACGAATCAACACGTCCTGCTGCAACAGATCCTCCAGACGCTTCTGTACCATATCCTGCCCAAGAGCTGTGATCTCCTCATCAGTGGGCATGTCGATCTCCTCTCCCATCTGTTTACGCATTTCAAAATGCTGGCGTATGCTCTGGCTTGCCTGTCGCCCCAGCATTTTACGCAGCAACTCCTCCGGCAGCCGGAATGATGCATCTGCTTTCAATTTATTCAATACGGCCTGGATATTGCCAATATCTTTTACCACCATTCCATCTGTGGCAATAGACAGATTCCCATTTACATCCCCGTCCGGAGTTCTGACATAGAAGCGTCTTACATCCAGTTTGGGATTTGCTTTGAGAAGATCCGGAGCAACCTCCACCAGCAGGCTTATTATCGCCATTCTCTGCTCCTGAGGGTTCAGATTCACCCGCCTGATCTCCTGAATCTCACTCTTCAGCCTGGAGGCAGCTGCAGCATGAATATTCCCGAAATCAAGCCCAATCTGTGCCGGTCCATAGTTGACTCCGTTTACCACAATTGAATTCAGAGAGTAATTTCCGACAAAGGTAATATTCTCTCCTTCCGCCTTGGTGTCTCCAAACAGATCTATGTCATCGATGGCAATATTTACCCCACTCTTGGGATTTGCAAAATCAATCTTTTTCACCGCCAACTTGCCGTTACCCAGGCGCAAAACGGAATGATCGCTGTTGGATTCAGAGCCAATGGCAACTCCAGTTATCTTCAGGCTCTGCCCTTCACCTCCGCCAACCCAGAATGCAGGTACATTCAGCTTTATACCAAAATCGGTAAAGCTGGTATCAAACAGCAATTCACCATCTGCTCCACTGAACTGTATCTCTGGCTCTCCTGGCTTACCAGAAAGCTTCAGTGCTGGAAAATCAATCAGCGTTTTCCCACTACCACCCAGGCCAATCCTGGTATTCAGGACCTTGTTATCCTCTTCCGGAAACATAGGATTACCGTTGATCTTAAAATAGGTACCTATTGAAGCCAGTGCCAATCCACCATCTGGTGAAAGCGGCCCGTGTACTATGTCGCTGTGCATAGAGAAGGTGAAACTATCTACCCCTAGATCACGTGGCAGATTCAGCTTGAATTCAGTCTCGGCCTGGGAACCGAACCACCCACGCTTGTAGTCTGTGCGGTTCACATCAACCCCCGCCTGCTGCAGACCAATAATGATCTCCTGATACTGGTTCTGAGCCATGAACCCGATTAACCCAGGCGCGACAAACAGTAGAACAACTAAGATTGAAAACAGGATGGCTATTTTTTTCATGGAGACTCCAATCCAGATTGTTTTATGTTTTTTATTCCATCACGGGCAAGGTTGGTCTAACAGAAAGACATATCGGACACTCAGCTACCAGGGCCTGTTAACCGACCCTAGCCTGATACTCTGCTGGCTATGGCGCTGTTGCCGGTAAACTCATTGACTGAATTTATAATTCCAGCCACATCCAGGCCACAAGCCTGTAACTGCTGACTTGATGTTGCCTGCTCAATAAAGTAGTCCGGCAGACCCAGGTTCAGTATCCGGACGTCGATATCCAGTCTGGTCAGGCATTCGTTCACCGCAGAACCGGCACCACCCTGTACCACATTCTCCTCCAGGGTGATGAGGATCTCATGGGTTTCCGATAGACGAGTGATCAATTTCTCATCCAGAGGTTTCACAAAACGCATGTTTGCCACCGTGGCATTCAGACTGGCCGCTGCCTCCAAAGCTGGGGCGACCATACTTCCAAATGCCAGAAACGCAATATCCTTTCCTTCACGGAGCAGTTTTCCTTCGCCTATTGGCAGAGACTCTAAACCTGTAGAAACCTCTGCCCCGGGACCGGTTCCACGTGGATAGCGCACCACTGCTGGCCCCTCATACTCATAGGCGGTCTGCAGCATCTGGCGGCACTCATTCTCATCGGCTGGGGCCATCAACAATATATTAGGCAGACTCCGCACATAACTCAGATCAAAGCTGCCAGCATGGGTAGCCCCATCCTCTCCTACCAACCCGGCACGGTCCACGGCCAGGGTTACATCCAGGTTCTGCAGCGCAATATCATGCGCCAGTTGATCATAGGCACGCTGGAGAAAAGTGGAGTAAATAGCTACCACCGGTTTTAGCCCTTCACAGGATATACCAGCGGCAAAGGTAAGGGCATGCTCCTCGGCAATACCCACATCAAAATAACGTTCCGGATACTCTTCTGCATAACGCACCAACCCGGACCCCTCACGCATGGCTGGTGTTATGGCCACCAGGCGTTCATCCTGTGCAGCCAGGTCACAGATCCAGTCGCTGAATATCCTGGTATAGGTCGGCCCTGATCCAGTATTGCTAATGGCTCCTGTTTCTGGATCAAAGGGTGGTACTCCATGATAAAAACACGGGTCGCTCTCAGCCGGTGTAAACCCTTTACCTTTTTTCGTAACCACATGCAGTAGACGGGGACCCGGGATGGCCTTCATATTTTCCAGAGTATCCACCACAGTATCTATGTCATGTCCGTCGATGGGACCAATATAGTTAAATCCCATCTCTTCAAACAGGGTCCCGGGCATTACCATACCCTTCATATGCTCTTCCCAGCGCCCTACAAACTCACTTACATGCGGCATATGGCTAAGGGCTGATTTTCCGCCCTCCCGCACCCGGGTATATAGCTTGCTGGAGAGCACCTTGGCCAGGTGGTTGCGAAAGGCGCCTACCGGTGGAGATATGGACATATCATTGTCATTAAGGATTACCAGCAGGTCAGTATCCATTACCCCAGCCTGATTCATGGCCTCGAATGCCATGCCACCACTGATGGATGAATCGCCAACTACAGCAACAATCTTACGCTCCTCACCCTTCTGCTGAGCCGCAACTGCCATACCGAGAGCCGCGCTGATGGAGGTACTGGCATGCCCTACGCCAAAGGCATCGTAGTTACTCTCTTCACGTTTGGGGAATCCAGACAAACCACCCTGTTGCCGCAGGGTATGCATCTGTTCACGCCGTCCGGTGAGAATTTTATGCGGATAGGCCTGATGACCCACATCCCACACAATCCTGTCTTCTGGAGTATTGAATACGTAGTGAAGTGCCACCGTCAGCTCGACAACTCCAAGTCCTGCGGCCAGGTGCCCACCGGTGCTGGACACTGTCTTAACCAGAAATCGCCTCAGCTCATCGGAGAGTTGCTCCAGTTGCGACTTATTGAGCAACCGCAACCCTGCAGGGCTATCAATGACGTTCAGCAGTGGGTACTTTTCTTCACTCATTCTCTAATAGTTCTCAAATCCTGCGTCTAACAGTAGATATATCTAACCAATTCTACCTTAACTAGGGCATTTGCGCCGAAAAACCTCTTTGTCCAGGGATCAAAACCAGGCTATTCAGGACCAGAATCGGCAGCTACAACCCCACAATGCCATATGATTTGTTTATAATCTTGTCAGTTAACCAGCTTTAACGTGAGAATTCATGACTTACAACACCGACGACCTGCGTATCCGTGAGATTAAAGAACTCATATCTCCGGAGCAGTTATTAACCGATTTCCCCATTACCGAGCAGGCTGCAGAAACCGTATACAATGCGCGCCAGGCCATCCACAGAATCCTGCATGGTGAGGATGACCGCCTGCTGGTAATTATTGGCCCCTGCTCTGTACATGATCCTGATGCGGCGAGAGATTATGCATCCAGACTCAAGCCGCTGCATGATGAATACCAGGACGATCTGCTGATTGTAATGCGGGTCTACTTCGAAAAACCCCGCACCACGGTGGGCTGGAAGGGACTGATCAACGATCCGGATCTGAATGGCACCTTCCATATCAACAAAGGCCTACACCTGGCCCGCCAGCTGTTGTTGGATATAAATGGCATGGGTCTACCTGCTGGCACTGAATATCTGGACCCCATCAGCCCTCAGTACGTGGCTGACCTGATAAGCTGGG
The DNA here is from genome assembly GCA_028278145.1 of Chromatiales bacterium. Classification (GTDB taxonomy): domain Bacteria; phylum Pseudomonadota; class Gammaproteobacteria; order Chromatiales; family Chromatiaceae; genus JAAGZL01. The sequence continues at coordinate 28,445 of JANQEV010000108.1, forward strand.
GCGCCATTGGAGCCCGCACCACCGAGAGCCAGGTGCACCGGGAATTGGCTTCCGGCCTCTCCTGCCCGGTGGGTTTCAAAAACGCCACCAACGGGAGTCTGAAAGTGGCCCTGGATGCCATCCGTTCAGCCTCCCAGCCGCACCATTTTCTGTCCGTGGTAAAACAGGGGCGCTCAGCCATTTTCGCCACCAGTGGTAATAATGACTGTCACGTCATTCTGCGTGGTGGCACCCGGCCCAATTATGATACCGAGAGTATAAATATCGCGGCCGAGGAGATGGAAGCCTCGGGCCAGAAACCTCAGATGATGATAGATTTCAGTCATGCCAACAGTCGCAAGCGGCATGAGAAGCAGATCAGTACCGCCCATGATGTGGCCGGACAGATCGCCCGCGGTGATCAGCGGATTATCGGAGCCATGATCGAGAGCAACCTGGTGGCTGGTCGCCAGGATATCAGACAGGATCGGGAACTGACCTATGGGCAGAGTGTCACCGACGCCTGTATAAGTTGGGAGGATAGCGCCCCCCTGCTCCACACTCTGGCAGAAGCAGTAAGAATGCGCCGTAGCAAGTAACTGCTGCAGGTACGGGATTACCTGGTTATACGGAAGCTATACGCCTGCCCATTGATCAGGGCGGTCTTCCCAGGAGGAAACCGTTCAGATCTGCGGTCGATCTTGCCGTCACCATTTAGATCGATACTGATACCATCATTACGGTAATCCCCATCCACCGGTCCATTATCCGCCAGATAGGCCGTATAGCGCTTCCCCTTCAGCAACAGCTCCCCCTGCAGCTGGGTCATGGAGTAAAACAGCATCTTATGGCGCTTCCAGTTTCCCGGATTGGTGAATAACCAAAGCGTATAGTCTCCCTGTAATTCGGGAATTCCGGACACCTGAGCCAGAGGTAGCAGGATCTTACTGGCAAACAGTCCCTTGCCCTGATTGAGCAGAGGCTCTCCATCATCCCGCAGATCGCCATTTCGGTTGTGGTCAAAAAACAGACGATACCCGGATGCCGCCATCTCCAGGGCAAATCCATGTTCACGGCCATTAGCCAGACGGATAACACCATACCTCTGCTTGGGGGCATCGAATCTTGGCAGCCGATGTATATTTTTACCTGGCAGATCGGACAGAGTGATACTCCTGGAAACTGCCCCGATGCGGAAACCTGCAGGCCTGAACCCCAAGCCGATAGAGACATTCAACTGTGTCGGCCTGGCACTGGTTTGACCATCCAAGTCCGGAGATGACGTTTGCGCCTTGATTGGAGCCTGTGCTTTGGAAGGCACCGGCCGGGACTGCGTACGCATCCTAGGTTCGGGTCGTTTAGGTGTCGCAGGAGCGGTTCTCTGGACGGGCGGAATGCCGGCACCATTACGATCACTCAAGAAATGCTTCAACTGATCAAGATAGGGATCCAAGGGCCGGCCCGGCATCTGGTAGACATAAAATCCTGCAGCCAGGGCCAAAATAAACAGCACTGGAAATATACCACTACGGCGCTGCTGATCTTGTTCGCGATAACCGCTGCTGCGGGTATAAGTACGCCTGGAGGCGCTGGGAAATTTACTATCCCGCTTCAGCATATCGGTTAGAACCTGTTACATCTCATCAAATCCGGCCTCATGGTAGAGACGCTTGGCCTCTTCCAGGTCCTTCTCTACTCCTAAACCCTCCTTATACATTCTAGCCATAGTGGTTAAAGACCCAATCATGCCCTGATCCGCAGCCTTGCGAAACCATTCCAGAGCCTTGGCCGGATCATTCTCAACGCACTCACCTTCCATGTACATAAAACCCAACCCATGCTGCGCCAGGGCATGTCCGGACTCGGCCGCCGCAGTCATATATTTCACAGCCATGTTCTCATTGACTACCATCCCCAGGCCATTCTGGGCCATCACAGCCATTCTGTACTGTGCTTCAGGATTGCCGGCATCGGCCAGTGGAGAGAGCAGCTTGGAGGCATCGCCAAAATATTTGGCTTCAAAGGCGGAGATTCCGCTGCGTAACTCCATAGCTGTTTTTTCATCTTGATCAACCATCACTCTCTCCTGTTTAACCTAATACTATTGATGGAGGTGGATTCTGCCCAACACTGCTAGCAGATACAACACAGATTACACCTTTAACATCCACTATTAATACTAGAGGGTAACTCAATAATTATCGATATTTGCCCCTTGCCCAAACCGGGAGAAAAACCTTACTCTGTCATGCTATGCTACTCCTATGGCCCGCAGTTGATCACATGTACAGGTAGGGGATCAGACCATTAAAGCATACCGTAACATACTGTTTTTACTTGCATTACTACTATTACCCCACGCGGGAGCAAAAAACTTTGCTGATATCTATGCAGAACAACGCAGCAAGTTCATTGCAGCTGAAAAAGCGCTGAAGCGAGGGGAGATAACCGAGTATCAGAAACTTAGGAAAAGCCTGGAAGACTACCCCCTCTACCCCTATCTGGAATACCGGGAACTACGCTTTGGATTTTCCAGCAAGAAACTTCCCCGGGTAAAAAAGTTTCTGGAACGCTACCCGGATATACCCATATCCCCTCTCCTGCGCACCGCCTGGCTCAATCACCTGGCAAGCAAGAAAAAATGGTCCGACTACCTGGATCTGTACACTCCCCAAAGCAGTGTTAAACGCCAATGCAACTACCTGCGCGCCCTGATCAAGAATGGACAACAAAAAAAGGCTCTCAAGCGTGTTGCACCCATATGGTCCTATGGTGGATCCCGCCCCGATGAGTGCACTCCGGTATTCCAGGCATGGCGCAAAGCCGGGAAGTTGACCGCCAGGCTGGTATGGAAACGCATCGAACTATCCATGCAAAATGGCGAAGTGGGTCTCGCACGCTATCTGCGGCGTTATCTGCCAGCAAGTGAAAAGGCCTGGTTTGACCAGTGGCTGCGCATCCACAATCACCCAGAAAAACTGGTGAAACGGGTCAAGCTTAAGGGCCCTGACCGGTTGCGCAAGATCATACTGACCCATGGGATAAAACGCCTGGCACGCAAAAACGTAACCACTGCTATTCGCGCCTGGAACAGACTGCAGAAGGACAACAAGTTTCCTGACAGACTGCAAAAACAGGCCGAACGTGCCATTGCCATGCGCATGTTACGCAGCAGGCACAAAGATAAACTGAAATTCCTGGATACAATCCAGCCGCATGCAACCGACACCCAGTTACATGAGAAACGCTTACGAGCAGCTCTTTCCAGGCAAGAATGGAAGCTGATTGAGAAATGGACCCAGCAACTGCCCAAGCACCTCAAATCCAGTGATGAGTGGCGCTACTGGCGCGCCCGTGCCTTGGGGGAACTTGGACAGATCAAGCAGGCAGAAACAGAGCTGCAGAAGATCATAGGCGAACGCAGCTTCTACGGTTTCCTGGCAGCCGACCTGTTGCAAGTTGAGTATGACCTCAACAACCAGCCACTCCAGGTAGACAGTTCCACCATGCAACAACTGGAGAAAAACCAGGGTTTGTTACGCTCACGGGAGATGTATCTGCTGAATCGCAATACCTCAGGCCGCCGTGAGTGGCGGGCGGCCACCAGAAAGATGAATCAGAAACAACAACAAGGCGCTGCCATACTGGCACACAAATGGGGCCTGCATGACCGAGCTATAATAGTCCTGGCTGATGCCCGTTCCTGGGATGACCTGAAGCTGCGTTTTCCCCTGGAACATCGCCAGCGGGTAGATAAGAGAGCCAAGGAAAAGAATCTGGAAAGCGCCTGGGTATTTGCAGTAATCCGCCAGGAGAGTGCCTTCGTCAAAGATGCCCACTCACCAGCCGGCGCTCTGGGGCTTATGCAACTGATGCCCAGTACCGCCCGCAGCACCGCACGTCAACTCAAGCTAGGCGTTAGGAAAAAGAGCCGGATACTACAACCGGATATAAATATTCGTCTGGGTACTGCCTACCTGAGAGTAGTACTCAACGAACTGGAACAGAACAGAGTCCTGGCAACTGCAGCCTACAATGCGGGTCCTGGCCGAGTACGGAGTTGGCTGCCAGCCAAGCCCATACCGGCTGACCTATGGATTGCTACTGTCCCATTCGACGAGACCAGGGGGTATCTTAAGAAAGTCCTGGCCTATACGGTGATATATGAACAACGCCTGGGACAGAAACCAGCACGCATCAGCGACAGCATGCCTCCAGTACAGCGCCGTCTGCGCAAAACTGCAAGCATTAAGCGGGCAAAACAGAAGCAGGTACAACAGAAACGCGCAAAACAGAAGCAGGTACAAAAGGACGATTATAGTATATGGGATATTTGATGCTTGCTAAGGACTAAGGCCATTAGCTGCGCAAGCCGCCTTGCATCTCAAGGCGCACAGGCAGCGTCTCGGCCATCATGGACTTAACCAGAGGTTCCTTAGTGTATGTACTGAGAGTTGTCCGGGTCATCATCAGGAAACTCGTTGATAGCTGTGGTTTCCTCCCCGGTCTTCTTATCAATTATCCGTTCCTTAAGACGCGAAATCACATCAGGATTGGTGATTACCTCATAGAACCTGCGACCCCACTCCTCTTCAGTATTAATGCTGTTTCCAACCCAAAGACGCACCGGGGCCTCGCGCACCACTAGCCAGTGCATTTTCCCGTTACGATCCGGATAACGTCCGGCATAAAATACACTATGCTCACTATATCCGGTGACAGTTCCCCGTACCCGCAACAGTGCCAGCTCGGTCTTGAGTTTAAAAAAGGCCGGCATATCCAGCTCTATACCGTTGACATTATAACTCAACAGCTCATCACTCCTGCCCTTGCGCACCACTCCCTGGTCCACTGGTACAACAACCTCAACCCCTCTTTTGACCTGGTCCCCCAAACTGGTACGACGCAACACTGCAGCACAGGAGGAAAGGCGGTCGGCCCGGTTAATGGCAGGAGAGATCATAATCTGCTGATCGCCATCATAGAGAAAGGTAGGAGAGCCGTCACTGAAGGATATACCCAAACCTAACTCCAGTTCCGGCAGACCATGTTTGCGGTTTTTTGCATTTTGCGTATCCACCACCTGAAGTATCTTGCGTGCCAGACCGCAGGCATGACTTACACACAACCATTGATATGGTGCATCTTCATACTCAGCAATACTCAGGATAACCGCATCGCCTTCCACAAACACCTTGGTGGCACCAAAACTATCCAGCAGCTTGGTGATTGGCTGGAAAAAATTAAGACTGAAGTGTGATGCCGGATTGAGATTTTGATCCAGCAGCTCTGCAGTCATGGCCGTTGAACCACGAACATCAGCCTTGATGATTACATGATTTCTGATTCTGTTTTTCTCAGTCCCAACCTCGGAAGGCTGGATAAACTCCTGCAGACTATCATTGCTCCTGGAAAGCTCTATGGTCTCATCACGCAACAGTATACGGATATTATTCATTGTACGATGGGTCTGATAGGCTAGTTTCATATCCCGTCGCAGTACCGCAAAATCACGCAGAAAACACTTAAGCTGATACTCGCGGCGTGACTTGGACATATTCCTGATACGTTCGGACGCAATCTCCAATACCTTTTTGGCAATATAAGGCTGGGAAACGTTCTTGAGTCCGGAAAGTTTGCGTAACAGCTTGCGCCGTGGCAACCCGCCACCCAGGTACTGGCAGATCAGCGCCAGCGGAACCCGCCCATGCAGCTCCTTGAATACCTTGGGAGTTTCATAGGCCGCATGGATCCTCCCTCCCATTCCTGCCTGCTTGAAACGCCGCTGTACCTCATCCAGAATAAAATCCTGCAGTTTCAGCCAGCGCATGCTGTTTTCTACCTCGGCAGATCTTAACCGAGGTAAGGAACCGGCTTGTGTATCAGCTCCATCCAGAAACAGGATTGCCTCCAGATTCCCTGGATCATCCAGCCACGAGCATAGGCCTTCCATGTACTCATCAGACTGGATTGACTCGGCAAGAACTAACTCCGTTTCCAGAAATCCTGACAACATACCGCGATCATGGCGCAACCGCATACTAACCGAATCACCATCATCTGTTTCATCTTCAGTCAGACCCGGCATACTCGGCGCATGTGCCCACGCTGGCAATCCATAACCGAACACATCGGTTAGTATCCTGTTAATCAGGCTGAAACTGTTTGGATCATCCCGACTCATCATTGCCAGTGGGTAATGATGCATAAACTGCTCTTCTGCCCACAGGCTTGGAAGTTGTAGCACTGGGTTAAACAGGATCAGCTTAGGAACCGGCCAGGAGCGCCCCAGCACAGACTTGCGCAACTTGCGCAGTGTAGTTGACTCCAGTTTGTATACCTGGCGAAACAGCTTGCGAGTAATACGATATCTAAGCGCGCTCTCCTCTTTTGCCAAGGTCACCAGCTTGTCATGCAAGTGCACCGCATGACCACCGGAATGATCACCATCCATGGTCCTCGCATGCTGCAGCCTATCCCGATGCTGAACCAACTCCTCGCTGACAGAGAGCAGCAGGAATTTAACAATGGCAAACTGCAGCAGTTGAATCTGCTCAGGAGAAGAATCGCTCCTCGCCTTGCCTACCCCGGCCTCCATAAGACCGGCATAGGCCTTTTCAAAGTTGGAAAGATCTCTAACACTGGGAGGCGGATGCGCCTCTCCCCAACTGTTAACCCCGATATCATGCAACAGCATGCGCCGCACCAGGATTCTGGTTGAACTGGTAAACTGGGGACTTAGATAGACGTCAATATGCGCATTATCTATGCCTTTGGGTATACGATCGAGGGAAAATCTGAAAGGCATCGGAGCCCGCAAAGATGAAAACATCTCATCAATGTCCGGTTGAGCCCTAAATATTTTTTTTAGATTATTGAGCATTCAGTAATTATAGTACCCTAAAACTACTGCAACACCGTAGTAATAGTCCATTAGGCTGTCATGGCAGCTACCAGACGATCTTCCATCTCAATTCGAACCGCCAGCTCTTCCCCCAGGATCGACAAATCATGCTCTAACTGTGCAAACAGCTCTTCTGAGGGCGAGTCGTATTTGTCATTAAACGCAACTGCATACTCGGTTGCCTCAAGGATTTTTTCATACACATCTTCTGCAACTTTTACCACGCTGGAGCGCTTCTCTTCCCCGCGTGATATCCGATCCAGAATCTCGAAATGCCCGAAGGCCATATAGTCCATTAAAACCTGGCAAAAGCGGCGCAACTTTTGCTGGTTCACCTCCCCTGGGCTATAGGGTTCAAGTCCTGCAAGCTGGCAAAACAGGGTTAACATCTCCTGACGTTCAATCAACAGCTTATCCACCATATCCCTGGTTCGAGTGCGTCTATCATTTTTGTCTACTCTTTCTTCTGACATAGTCAGAATCCCCTTTCTTATTCACCGCAGCTTATGCTAATCATTATCTGCTGGATCAGGCAAGTGTACTTGAGACTCATATCCTATCTCAATAACCATGCTATGCGCCAATAATACCTTTCAACCCTGCAACAGCCTTAGCCCAACCACAAACAGCAGCAGAGCAAACAGTCGCTTCAGAATTCTGGTAGGTAGGCTATGGGCCAGACCGGCTCCTACAGGAGCAAATATTATCGAGGTAATAACGATCCATGGCATGGCACTCCAGTATACAAAACCGCCACTGCCTGCTGGTAAACCATCTTCACCCATACCTACAACAACAAAACCTACTGTTCCAGCCAAAGCTATAGGGAGACCGCAGGCACTGGATGTTGCCACTGCATTACGGATTGCAACCCCGTTCCAGTGTAGATAAGGCACGGTCATAGAACCGCCGCCAATCCCAACAATGGATGAGATCATCCCAATCACAACTCCAGCCAGAGTCATCCCGGTCCGCCCAGGTATGGAGCGATGAGATTCAAACTCAAATTCCAGAACCAGATGCAGCGCCACCAGAAAAGTAAACACGGCAAATACCCGCTGCAACCAGATGGTTGACAACTGATCTGCCGTAGCCGCACCCAGCCATGCCCCCAATATGATCCCTGGAGTCAAAAGCAAAAACAAATCCCACTGTACAGCCTTGCGTTTATTATGGGCATGAATAGATGACAATGAAGTTACAATAATCGTGGCCAAAGAAGTGCCTACAGCCAGGTGCATAATTATGGAATGATCAAACCCATTACCCTGAAACACCCACAACAGCGTAGGTACGATTATCAACCCGCCACCCACACCAAACAATCCTGCAGTCAACCCCGCCACCGCACCTAGAAGCAGGTATATTACAATCTCCTGTAGTAACGGCAGATAACCCGCCAGTTCAGCAAAAAGATGAGACATATGGTTAATTTGGATCTATATTGTTACTTGCACAAATCACAGGCAGGTTAGGACGTGGCATTTTCAATGAAGAATAACAGAGTATGTATTCTTGGAGGAACCGGTTTTGTTGGCAGACATCTGACAGCAAAACTGACCGCCATGGGAATTGAGTGCCGTATTCCCACACGCTACCAGGAACCATATAGAGCCCTGCGTCTCAATGGGCCAGTAGAACTGGTTTCCACTAATCTTTTTGATCAGGCACAGCTCCACCAGCTATTCAGCGAGTGCGATGCTGTGATAAATCTGATCGGCATCCTGAACCAGAGTGGCAATAACAGCTTCCAACGCCTGCACGTGGAACTGCCCGATATGATTATCGATGCCTGTAAGAGTGCCAAGGTAACCCGACTGCTACATATGAGTGCCCTTAACGCCAGCACCACTGGAGAGGTAAGTGAATATCTACATACCAAAGGAGAAGCTCAAAACCGGGTGCTGACCAACTCCAGCTCACATGGCGGGCTGAACGTGACCAGCTTCGGACCATCGGTAATATTCGGACACGATGACAGCTTCTTCAATCGCTTTGCTGGCCTGCTAAAACTCACCCCAGGCCCCTTCCCACTAGCCTGCCCAGACTCGCGCTTTGCCCCGGTATATGTGGGCAATGTGGCATCAGCCTTCGCCAACTCGCTGCAGAACAAGAACACCTGGAAAAGACACTACGAACTGTGTGGCCCTCGCAGTTTCACTCTGCGCGAACTGGTTCAATATACCGCCAAACAGATGGGGCTTAATAAACGCATCATTGGCCTGAGTGACACTCTATCACGCCTGCAGAGCCATGCCCTTGGTATGCTGCCCGGCAAACCATTCTCATATGACAACTACCTATCTCTCCAGATCGATAGCGTATGTAGCAGTGACGGTCTGGCAGACCTTGGCATACCTGCCACCGACATCGATGCTGTAGTCCCTTACTATCTTGGACCACGCTCCGAAAGATCCCGTTACCTGAAACTCAGAAGCCTGGTATAGATCACAACTGTGACAACTTCTGCAGCCTTGCCTTACGCTGGGGCATGGGGAGTTCGGCCAGCTTTTCACAGGCCCGATAGAATTTCCCCAGATCACCGCCAGATTGCTTTAACAGTGCAAGAAACGCTGGCACACGTTCGGTATAGGTTGCCACAGAAGCCAGACGCGCATTATTCAACTCCCGCTTAAACCAGTGGTCATAACCGGAATAACCACCCCACTTACGCTTCAACTTGAGATAATCCTCATGCAGGACTGCAAAGACATCAGACTTTTGCCGGCGCATCTCGGCAGCAGGCATAGATATAGCATAGATCTTTTGCAGCAGTTCCCGGCTCTGGAGCAGCAACTGAATGAATTCCTGTTTGTGCGTTTGACGCTGTCGCCACTGCTTCAGACCAGCAGAATCACCTTTTGCACTATACCAACGCTCCACCCCGATCTCTTCCACGGCAGTGGCGAAAGACTCGTTGAATGTACTGTCATCCTGCACATAGAGTTGTTGATGGGCCAGCTCATGAAATATCAACCCTACCAGTTGTGGTTGCGGCCAGTTGATAATGGTACTGGGGAGTGGATCATCAAACCAACCCAGGGTTGAATAGGCCGCAGCCGGTTCCACTGCCACATCCAGTCCCTCCTGCTTTAATTCATCTCCATACTGTTGCGCCCGCTCCTGTTTGAAATAACCACGATAACTGGCACAACCTATGACTGGATAACACCACTGTTTTGGCGCCATGGAAAACTCTGGCGTCGCCACCACGTTCCACACTGCAGCCTTGCGATCCAAAGCGGCATAGGAGTGATAGCTTTCGTTATCCGGCAACCCCAGATGACTACTGGCAAACTCACGTACTTCAAGCACCAGCTTCAACTTTTCGCGCAGGACTGGATCCAGCTCCTCATCCTGCAGCAGCTGTTTTATGGGCCTGCTCTTCTGCATCAGGCTGAGATGACCCTCAACGGACTGGTAATAATACCCGATACTTTCGCAACCGCTCAGCAACAGAAACGACATGGCCAGACAAAGTGACCGCAGCACAGCTATAACAGAATCCTTGGATTGTCTGCTGCAGGCAGTTTTGTTTGGGCTGAAAAAACAGAACATGTTAGGGCCTGTTAACATTTATCAAATATGCCCTAACATTATCCATTAAACTTAACCGGAATACATTGAGATGGACCAGGCATAGACATGAAAAGTTATCTGGTGGGTGGAGCAGTTCGTGACCAGCTATTGGGGCTGGAACCAAGAGAGCGGGACTGGCTGGTTACCGAAGTCACACCAGAGCAGTTGATTGAGCTGGGCTATCAACAGGTAGGCCGCGATTTCCCCGTATTCCTGCACCCAAAAACCAAAGAGGAGTATGCCCTCCCCCGCAGCGAACGCAACAGCCCAGGCAACGGGACAGTATCAGTGCAGGAGGACCTGGCACGCAGAGACCTGACCATAAACGCCATGGCCCTGGGCCCGGATGGCGACCTCATAGATCCATGCAGGGGCAGGCATGACCTGGAACAACGTATTCTGCGTCATACGCCTGCCTTTACCGACGACCCCATACGGGTACTGCGCCTGGCCCGCTTTGCCACTCGCTACCATGCACTTGGATTCAGGGTCGCTGATGAGACCCGCGAGCTGGTGCAACAGATGGCTCGGCGCGGTGATCTGGACCGGCTGGTCCCGGAACGCATCTTCGCAGAGTTGTACAAGGCACTATTGGAACAGCAACCGGATATTTTTTTCCGCGAACTGCGTAACTGCCAGGCCCTGGCGGTGGTCATACCAGAGCTGGACCAACTGTTTGGCATCCCCCAGCCGGAGCAATATCACCCGGAGATCGATACCGGCATCCACTCCCTGCTAACCCTGGAGCAGGCGGCAAGGCTGAGCACGGATCCCCAGGTACGCTATGCTGCCCTGCTACATGACCTGGGCAAAGGGAACACACCAAAGGAGGAGTGGCCACGGCATATAGGGCACGAGCAGCGCGGAGTTGCCCTGGTGAATCTGGTAAGCCGACGTCTGCGGGTCCCCAATGAGTGGAACCTGCTGGCCCAGCATGTAGCCAGGTTTCACCTGGATTGTCATCGCGCCATGCAACTGCGTTCCAAGACCATACTGAAGATACTGCAGCGACTGGATGCCCTGCGTAATCCAGACCGCTTTGAACGTTTTCTACTGGCCTGCCATGCCGACCTGCTGGGACGCCCGGGTCGTGAGGACACACCATACCCACAGGCTGAACTGATGCGTTGCGCCAGGGAAGCTGCCCTGGCGATAGATGCCGCAGAAGTACTGCAAGGAATGACCGATGGAAAGGCAATTGCCGAGAAGCTGAACCAGGCCCGTCGACAAACGATCGGCAAGGCCATCAAACAGCACAAATCTACGGCTGAGGGAACAATATCAAATGGGAATGAATACTGCTGATGCTATGGATTGAATCACATTTTTGATCCTACGATTGGTAGTCTCCGCCACGAAGCGCGCGGTACTGTCCTGCACTGCTATCATCTTGCCAAACAGTCTTTCAAAACTCAGGTTCTGTACCGCTCCCTGAGTCTCGTTACTGATCAGATACAGTTGCCCTTCCTGATTGCGGTCATTATTCAGCTTCCATACGGTGATCTCGATATTACGCGCAGTGTTGTATATTTTCTGCGGATCCAGTTCATCCATCAGAAACAGTTCCCGTTTTCCGTTATAGGAATCCAGCAGCATGCCACGTATCCCTTCTATCAGCGCCAGCACCCGATCACCATAATAGTTCTCATCAAAGGCCAAACGCATGGCGTCCACCGAACGCTTGCCACGCAGTCCGGGAAAGCTGTTGGCCCGCCCTGGACCAAACACCCGCTGCATGGCAGCCTTGCGACTTTTCCAACCTCCCTTACGCAGCTCCTTGGGATTACGCTTATACAGCTTCTCCATCAGGTTCTCCAGGTACTCCAGAGAGTAGTTAAGCTGCGTCTCCAGCACCATATCCACATCACTCTTGGCCAGGTCATCCAACTTGAAAGAGCGGGCCTTGACCGGAGAGTCACTATTGGTCGCCAGGTTGCATCCGGACAGAATAAACAGCAGGCCTAAGATCCAGGCTATTTTCAGACTATAGATGTTCACGTTGATCTCTCATGCCAAAACCCATCAGAGGCTGCTCCATCCCCTTGGTCAACCCCATAACCTTGAACTGCTCCCCCATCCCGGTGGGCAGAGTAAGACGCCTGATCTCCTGCACCAGTTGCATATGGGTCTCCACATCATCCGGATCTGATGCAGCCATTATATCTTCCAACCCGGAGCTCATGAGAAAAAAGGACTGGGTGCAATACCCCCCAAGCTCAAAGCCAGCCTTCAATCCCGTCTCAGCTATGGCGGTAAAATCCACATGCGCGGTTATATCCTGCAGTCCGGGCAACAACAGGGGGTCAGAGTGTGCGCGGTGCCGGTAGTAGCACATCAGAGTCCCTGCACTGCGTTGCGGATGGTAATACTCTGCCCGTGGATAACCATAATCCACCAGCAGGACTGCTCCACTCTTCATCAGTTGCCCCAACTCATGAATCCAGTGCAAGGCACGCAGATTAAGTTCCGACTCGAATCCATCAGCCATGTCCAGATTCAGCTCAGCCACCGACTCTGCCAACCCCGGGGTTACCGGATCATCCCAGTACAGGACAAACTCCTCCCCCTGCATGCCGACAAACTGCTCACACACCTTTCCAGCTTCAAACCGAAAACGTTGCACCGGCATGGCATCCAACACCTCGTTGGCCAGGATGACACCCTTGAAGCCAGGGGTCGGCATTGACTCCAGCCACTGCACCTTATGCTGCAGATGAGGAATTTTTGCCTCCAGGGTCTCCTGCTGACGCAGCCTCAGATCAGGACTCACCTCCAGGATCAGATAGTGCTCTGGCAGGGCATCCAGCAGTTCCAACTCGGCAAGTATGCCTGCCGCCATAGTACCTGTACCGGCCCCAAATTCCAGCAGATCACCTCTGGCAATATCAGCCAGCACCTGGGCACACTGGCGGGCAAGGCAGCGGGGGAAAATCGTAGAAAGCTCCGGCGCTGTAACAAAGTCGCCCTCTTCACCAAACTTGCGGGTACCGGCCACATAATAACCAAGACCTGGGGCATACAGACAGAGCTCCATGAATCGATCAAATGGCAGACGCCCATCTGCACGCTGCAGCTCCTGTTGGATATGGTTGCACAGAAGCTCACTATGATTCCTGGAACCACTGTCCGGTTGCGGCAGTTCCATATGCTCCAATTTCTGGCTTGTGACTGACATATGTTCAGACATAGGTTTCTGAATTCAATCAACTCGGTTAATCTATCTTGCGTAGTGTAACAATCATGGAGTGCCTCTGTGGAAGAAAATTCAAACTCCCTCGCAGGGAAGGTAGCCCTGATCACAGGGGCCGCTGTACGGATCGGGGCAGAGATAACCAGAACTCTGCACGCTGCAGGTATGGACACGGTTCTTCACTATCGCAACTCAAGATCTGCAGCAGAACAGCTGGCCCAGGAGTTGGAGAACATCCGCCCCGGCTCCACCCTGTTACTGCAGGCTGACCTGGCTGACATATCCGGCTTTCCAGTTATGGCCAGCCAGATCCTAAATTGGAAAGGCCGCCTGGACCTGCTGGTAAACAACGCCTCCAGTTTTTACCCCACACCAGTGCATGAAAGCACTGAACAGCAGTGGAATGAGCTGTTGGGATCCAATCTAAAGGCCCCATTCTTCCTGGCCCAGGCCATGACGGATATGCTCAAGCAGAGCCGTGGCAATATTGTAAATCTGGTGGATATCCATGCCGAACGCCCACTGGATGGACACTGCATCTACTCCATTGCCAAGGCTGGCAACGCCATGATGGTAAAGACCCTGGCCCGTGAGCTAGGACCAAGAATAAGGGTCAACGGCATTGCACCGGGGATTATCCTGTGGCCAGAGGCGGAGATGACTGAACAGGCAAAGTCCGAAGCCATTGCTCGTACTGCACTCAAGAGCAGCGGTTGTCCGGCAGATATCGCTCTGACTCTGCTGTTTCTGGTTCGGGATGCAGACTATATTACCGGCCAGATCATAGCTGTGGATGGGGGGCGCACACTCCAGCAGTAACTATCTTGCTTGACAGCATTCACCAGCTGCCGAGATCAGGTCATATTTGGGAACTCCACCGGCGTTAACAGATGTTTATCCTGATCAAACTCATCCCAGAGTTGGGCATAACTAATACCAAGCACCGGATGCAACTCATCTCCGGCCACCTCTGCCAATGGCCCCAATACAAAGGCATACTCCAGTATCTCCTGGCGCGGCAGAATCATTGGCCCTTGGTCCAGCACCAGGCTCCCATAAAGCAACAGGTCGACATCCAGGCTACGTGGCGCAAACTTGGGACCATTACGTACCCTGCCATGATCAGCCTCAATCTCATGAAAACGCTGTGTTAGCTGCTCTATTGTCCAATCGGTATCAAATCCGGCAACCAGATTATAAAACGGACTCCCTTCAAACCCGAAGGATGCATTCTCATATACATTGGAAACAACCAAATCACCAAACGAATCCTGCAACGCCCTGATACAACCGGTTATATTGGCCTTACGATCTATATTGCTGCCGATACTCAACCATACTCTTACCGGCATATCAGACTTTTTCACCCCTCTCTATGATCACACCTACATCCCGCGCCTTGGAGACCGCACCGATCTTGTTCAGGGTAAGGCGCACCCATGCCACCCCAAACTCTTCGCGAATTATGTGGGCACAGCGCTCAGCCAGGGTCTCAACCAATTGAAACTCCGCCCCCTCCACAAACTCAACCAAGCGTTTGGCCACAGACTTGTAGTCCAGGGTATCCTCAATCTGATCCGTTGCAGCTGCCTTGGAGATATCTGCACCCATCTCAAGGTCCAGTATCACGGTCTGTTTTACTTCCCGCTCCCAATCATAGATACCGATAACCGTATCGATACGCAGATCTCTTACAAATACTATATCCATAGGCCAGGTCGCCCCTCTCACAAATAGATCCGGTATGGTAAAACAGACTGGCCATTTTAAAAACAGCCTTGACCTGCAGGAGTCTCTGGCTGGAGAATCAGACTGATACGGACTCATAAATAATAACTAGACCTGTGACAAATACTGAGATATGACCGACTACCTGCTGATAATTGCCTCCTACCTGCTTGGCTCAGTTTCCAGCGCCATCATCGTCTGCAAGATTATGGGGCTGCCGGACCCACGCACGCTGGGATCAAACAACCCAGGTGCTACCAATGTACTGCGCATAGGGGGCAAGAAGGCTGCAGCAATCACCCTGCTCGGGGACATACTCAAGGGTTTCATCCCGGTACTGGTTGCCAATCTAATGGATGTCCCACCTATAATCCTGGCAGCTGTGGCCATGGCTGCATTTTTGGGTCATCTCTACCCCATATTCTTCCGTTTCAAAGGCGGCAAGGGGGTGGCCACAGCCCTGGGCTGCCAGTTTGGTTTGGGCTGGCAGATCGGTGGAGTCATTGCCCTGATCTGGCTGTTCATGGCCAAGGTAGTAAAGATCTCATCCCTTTCGGCCCTGGTCTCCATGGCCCTGGCCCCACTGGTGGTATGGCTGTTCTGGCCAGCACCTGAACTAGTGGGAATGCAGATAATCATGAGCGCCATCCTGTTCTGGCGCCACCGCTCCAATATCAGGAACCTGTTGTCGGGCTCGGAAGGTACCATCAAAGACAACTCTGACCCCGGCGATCAGGTGTAATAACCGGACCACCTCAGCATCAATCCAGTGCCGTCAACTCTTCCAGAGGCCAGCGCGGTCTGGCGCCAAACTGCAACTCCTCGCTCTGGCCTGCGACCAAGCGCTGGCAACCGGCATAGGCGATCATGGCCCCATTATCGGTACAGAACTGCATATTTGGATAGAACAGCTCCACCCCTTCCTTCTCCATGGACAGCTGCATACGCTGGCGTAGGTGCCTGTTTGCAGCCACACCACCTGCCAGCACCAGGGTCTGACAGTTGGTCTCACGTACCGCACGCCGGCACTTGATCACCATGGTATCCACCACCGCATCCTCGAAGGCGCGGGCGATATCCGCCCTGGTCTGCTGGGCAATCTCCGGCTCCAGGTTTAGTTCCGGGGCCAGTTCTTGCTGCATGGTATTCAGAGCAAAGGTCTTGAGACCGCTGAAGCTGAAATCAAGTCCAGGCCTATCCGTCATGGGTCGGGGAAAACTGAACCGTTCAGGATTACCCTGCTCTGCCAACCTGGCCAATTCAGGGCCGCCCGGATAGGGCAGCCCCAAAAGCTTGGCAGTCTTATCAAAGGCCTCGCCAGCGGCATCATCTATGGACTCTCCCAGCAGGCGGTAATGCCCAACCGCTTCCACTTCCACCAACTGGCTATGCCCACCTGATACTAGCAGGGCCACAAAAGGAAACTCCGGCTTTCTTTCGTCCAGCATGGGGGCCAGCATATGACCCTCCATGTGGTGCACACCAACGGCGGGAATATCCAGAGTCCAGGCCAGGCTGCGGCCTATTGCCGCTCCAACCAGGAGCGCACCTACCAGACCAGGACCGGCGGTATAGGCAATCCCATCCAGCTGTTCCAGGCCGCCATCGGTCTGCTTCAGGGTATCGGTAATCAGGGGCAGCGTTTTGCGTACATGGTCCCTGGAGGCCAGCTCTGGCACCACCCCACCAAAATCCGCATGCAGTTTGATCTGACTGTATAGGCTATGCCCAAGCAGCCCCTGCTCGCTGTCATATACAGCAACACCGGTCTCATCACACGAAGTCTCGATTCCCAAAACCCGCAACGCACACTCCTCAGACACAACGGCCAACGCCTATCGCAGAATGATAGATCGCAAACACTAACTATTTGAATTAAATGGTTTTATTTCCAGGCAACCAAGACATGGTAAGACAACTTGAACTTACATTTGTCGCTATCACCGCGCGCCATTATCCCAACTCAGACCTGCTGCGTCACCGGTTTCCTTTCCAGATGGGCAATTTCGGACTATTTTTACCTTACCAAAAAGGATTAAAGAGTCTTTGCATTCAGGGGCCACAGGCAGTAGAATCCCCGCTCTTTAGCCTTTAAACAGACTGATTTAAACCAATTTTGAGGTAGCAAATGCCCAACGTACGCGTAAAAGAGAACGAACCATTTGAGATCGCCATGCGTCGCTTCAAGCGTTCCTGCGAGAAGGCCGGTGTGCTGGCAGAAGTTCGTCGTCGTGAGTTCTACGAGAAGCCAACTGCAGAGCGCAAGCGCAAAGCCGCCGCCGCAGTCAAGCGTAATATCAAGAAGGTACAGCGCGAAGGCCGCAGATTCGAGCGTCAGTACTAAGATCAAACGTAGTACTTCACCCCACCTCTTAGTCCCACCATGCTAAAAATTCGCATACAGGATGACATGAAGGCCGCCATGAAGGGCGGCGACAAGCGCAAGCTTGGGGTCATCCGTCTGCTGCTGGCAGCGATAAAACAGCGTGAGGTGGATGAGAGGATTGAACTGGACGATGAGCAGGTCCTGGCGGTGCTGGACAAGATGGTCAAGCAGCGCCGTGACTCCATCACCCAATACGAACAGGCCGGACGGGACGAGCTGGCAGAGCAGGAGAAGTTCGAGATTGAGATCCTGCAGGAGTATCTGCCCGAGGCCCTGAGCGAGGCCGAGATCTCAGATCTGGTGAAACAGGCCATAGCAGATACCGGCGCTGAGTCCATGCGCGATATGGGCAAGGTAATGGGACAACTCAAACCCAAGCTACAGGGACGTGCGGACATGGGCGCTGTCAGTGCCATGGTAAAACAGCTGCTCGGAAGCTGACCCTTCAATATATCCATCCGGGCAGCTATGCATTAGGCTTACAAGTGCCCCTCTTAATTAAGGACAAAGGCCATTAATTGCTAGGCGCGCCTTGTCCTGAACGCTGGCAGTCCAACTGGACTAGGCAATATTACCTCGATAGGGTATTAACATGGCCGGTAAAATCCCAGCACAATTCATAGATGAGCTGTTGGACCGGGTCGATATCGTCGACCTGATAAACGGCCGTATTCAGTTGAAAAAAGCCGGGCGTGACTACCAGGCCTGCTGCCCCTTTCACGACGAAAAGACCCCTTCATTCACCGTCAGCCGGGAAAAACAGTTTTATCACTGTTTTGGCTGCGGCGCCCATGGCACTGCCATCGGTTTCCTCATGGAGTATGACAACATGGGTTTCGTTGACGCCATTGAGGAGTTGGCATCTCAGCAGGGTCTGGAGGTACCACGTGAGGGTGGACAACACTCCTCCGGCCCCGACCTGCGTCCCCTATTCAAGACCCTGGAACAGTCAGCTTCTTTCTATGCTCAGCAACTGCGCAACCATACACAAGCACATAAGGCGGTGGAATATCTCAAGGCCAGGGGACTAAGCGGTGAAATAGCAGCAGAGTTTGGCATTGGTTATGCCCCACCCGGATGGGACAACCTGATCAAACAGCTGGGAACAGATAAAGAAGGCCTGCAGCACCTGCGTGTCACCGGCATGATCTCAGAACCGGAAGGCAAATGTTACGACCGCTTCCGCGATCGCATCATGTTCCCCATCCGCGACCGGCGCGGGAGAACGATTGCATTTGGTGGGCGCATCCTGGGAGATGACAAGCCCAAGTACCTAAATTCACCGGAAACCCCGGTTTTTCACAAGGGACGTGAACTATACGGCCTGTTCGAGGCGCACCAGGCACTACGTAAGATCCAGCAGTTACTGGTGGTTGAAGGCTATATGGATGTAGTGGCCCTGGCCCAGTTTGGGATCCGCTTTGCCGTAGCCACCCTGGGTACCGCCACCACCGGCGAACATATGCAACAGCTGTTCAAGGTAACCCACAAGGTAATCTTCTGCTTCGATGGTGACCGGGCCGGTGCAGAAGCAGGCTGGAAGGCCCTGAAGACGGCACTGCCGCACATGCGCGATGGCCGTGAAGCCAAGTTCCTGTTCCTGCCAGATGGTGAGGACCCCGACACCCTGATCCGCAAAGAGGGAACAGAAGCCTTCAGCAGGCGCATCGAAAACGCCACTCCCCTGTCCAGTTTCATGTTTGATCACCTATCAAAGGAGGTGGATATATCAGAACCTGGTGGCCGTGCACGTTTAGCTGAACTGGCCAAGCCACTGATGTCCAGCCTGCCCAAGGGGATATTTCGTGACATACTGCAGCAACAACTGAACGAAATGGTAGGGCTGGACACCATGCATATCATGACCGATGCCCATCAGGCACCAGCTCCAAAACGGCCGGTCACACCTCCCAAGCGGGAGAAACCCATACCCCTGGTAAGACGGGCAATCACACTACTGGTGCAGCATCCACAACTTGCCCTGATCCAGAATCTACCGGAAAAATGGCGTGAACTGGATTCCACCGGGACAAATCTATTGGGTAAATTACTTGAATTAGTACAAAACCATCCTAATCTTAAGTCAGCCCAACTGGTCGAACGCTGGCATGGAACCGAGGAATACAGACACCTCAGCAAGCTGTCTGCAACCGAGCTGTTTATACCTGAGCAGGGACTGGAAGGGGAATTTAGAGATACGCTGATGGCGATCGAGCAGCAGATTCGCACAGATGAGCTTAACAAACTGGTGGAGAAGGCCAAGAACGAAAAGTTAGAGGATCAGGAAAAAAACCGACTGAATCAGCTTCTAATGGAAAACAGTGGCCAAAAATAACTATCACATATGCAAATTCTTTGTATTTATCTAGAAAAACCCATACTCCATTGCTATACTTACCGGCTTGTGTCCGCAAAACCCAGGTTACTACGAAGTCAAGGTAGGAAATGAATCAACAACAACAGCAATCCCAACTTAAGCAGTTGATCGCAAAGGGAAAGGAGCAGGGGTTCCTGACCTACGCCGAAGTCAATGATCATCTCCCAGATAGCATTGTTGAGCCGGAACAGATCGAAGATATCATCCGCATGATCAATGACATGGGCATCTCCGTGCATGAGACAGCGCCGGATGCAGATGACAGCGCAATCTCAGATAGCGCCAACTCAACAGATGAAGATGCTGCTGAAGCTGCGGCTGCTGCCCTGGCAAACGTAGACAGTGAGTTTGGACGCACTACCGACCCAGTGCGCATGTATATGCGCGAGATGGGCACAGTAGAACTGCTAACCCGCGAAGGCGAGCTGAAGATCGCCAAGCGCATCGAAGAGGGACTGAACCACGTACTGGCTGCCATCAGCACCTATCCTGATACCATTGTCAAACTGCTGGAGATGTTTGATCAGGTCAAGGGCGAAGAGAAGCGCTTAACTGACATTATCAGCGGCTTCGTAGACCCCAACGAGCCAGACGAGATCAGCAAGCCCATAGCGCCCTCGGATATCGGCGACGAAGTTTCAGCTGAAGCAGTGGAAGACGAGGAAGCTGAGGAAGAAGAGGAAGATACCGGACCTGATCCAGAAGAGGCCGAGAAAAAGCGTGCCGAGCTGAACAAGCGCTTCAAGGCCCTGCTTACCAGTATAGAGAAAAACGGTAAGGATCACGCCAAGACCATCAAGGCCAGTGAAAAAGTTACCGAGACCTTCCTGGAATTCAAACTCCTTCCTGCCGTATTCAACATGCTGGTGGATAACCTGCGCAACACCATTGCGCTCATCCGCAGCCAGGAACGGGCAGTGATGGATCTGTGTGTACAGCGCGCCCGCATGCCACGCAAGACATTCATCACCAGTTTCCCGGAAAGCGAGACAGACCTGAACTGGGTCCAGACCCAGATAGACGATGGCAAGGCCTACTCGGAAGCACTGGTAGAGGTTACAGAAGAGGTACTGCGGGCCCAGAAAAAACTGCTGGAACTGGAGAAACGCAGCGGCCTCTCCATCCTCGACATCAAAGAGATCAATCGCAAGATGTCCATTGGTGAAGCCAAGGCCAGGCGCGCCAAGAAAGAGATGGTGGAAGCCAATCTACGCCTGGTCATCTCTATTGCAAAAAAATACACCAACCGCGGCCTGCAATTCCTGGACCTGATTCAGGAAGGCAATATTGGCCTGATGAAGGCGGTGGACAAGTTTGAATACCGGCGCGGTTACAAGTTCTCTACCTATGCCACCTGGTGGATACGTCAGGCTATTACTCGTTCCATTGCTGACCAGGCCCGCACCATTCGTATACCGGTGCATATGATTGAGACCATCAACAAGCTCAACCGTATCTCACGCCAGATGGTGCAGGAGATGGGCCGTGAAGCCACCCCGGAAGAGTTGGCTGAACGCATGGAGATGCCAGAAGACAAGGTGCGCAAGGTATTGAAGATCGCCAAAGAACCGATCTCCATGGAGACCCCCATTGGCGATGATGAAGATTCACACCTGGGAGACTTCATTGAAGACTCCGGCGTGGTATCCCCTTCCGACTCTGCCACAGGCGAAGGCCTGCGTGAGTCTACCAAGGTAATGCTGGAAGGGCTGACTTCAAGGGAAGCCAAGGTACTGCGTATGCGTTTCGGCATCGACATGAACACCGATCACACCTTGGAAGAGGTTGGCAAACAGTTCGATGTAACCCGTGAGCGTATCCGTCAGATTGAGGCCAAGGCACTGCGAAAACTGCGCCATCCATCGCGTTCTGAGAAGCTGTACAGCTTTATTGATAACGATTAATCTGGAGCTTGCATCATTCCAGGGATGGTTTGATAATACACGCCGCTACACAATACCTTTTTGGTACTGCCCGCAGCAATTCATTGCCGGGCCCTTAGCTCAGTTGGTTAGAGCAGGGGACTCATAATCCCTTGGTCGAAGGTTCGAGTCCTTCAGGGCCCACCAATATAATACATTTGTTAGCTCGGCTTTTTCGCTGGGCTTTTTTATATATCCTTTATGTAGGGGATAGTTTAGGGTTTTCTGGTCGATGTAACCCCACTTAACGCACCCACTTCTTCCCTCTATAACGTTGCAGTTTATCAGGCAGCTTTCATGCGCTTGGAGAAGCCAATTAATCCTAGGAGACCAGAAACGAAGAGCCAAACTGTGGCTGGGATTGGGATAGCTGAAACCGAAACAGATGCAAGTTTAAAAGCATCAGTTGCACCCTCCCATAAAGGATTACCATCACCCACATAATCAGCATCAAAGGCGCTGATTAACCAGTACTGGGAAGCAAAAGCAGTGGGGGAATTAATTAGTTGAGCGCTATTTCCTGAAACATTTTGATAGTCATGTCCCCATAAACTAGAAATAAGTAAATCTGAGATGGTAGAACCACCAATACTATCGTTTTGTAAGGACACCACAGACATATCGGCATCATTACCCCGCCAGGCAATACCCACAGAATCAAGGGTGACCGCCTGCCCAAAGTCAAAAAGAATGGCCTTAACATACGCACCCTCATTGTTTAGGCCATGACCTGTACCATCGGTATATAGGCCCCATGTATCTGAATAAACTAAATTAGCATTGAAAAAGCCACCAGATGCTGACGTATCTATTGTGAAACCAGTTGCCTTAATATAGTTTCCAGCTGCATCTGAATTCCCGCTAGCCAGTTGGGACACATTGACATTTTGACTTGGGGTAGGATGAAATGTCCAAGTGACAGAAGCTGCGTTTGACAACCCCGAGAATGACAGCAACATCAAAGCTGCCAAAAGCTTATAAAAGGTTGTGTTCATGAGAAATAGTCCATATAACAGCTCGTGAAGAAGAACACTCGCGCTTTCTTCCATGGAGATCCGCGACTTTCCGAACCTACATCACCAGTAGAAGCGGAGTATACAAACTATAGGCACATATCTTTAACAGATTGCCACCGATAGTAGTTTGTAATGTATTTCTTTATATACATGAAGGAAAGACAAGGCACATCACCTAAATGGGTAATGTGAAGAGAAATTGGAAGAGAATTGCCGCAAGCGGCAATCCTACGCGCATAAAAGATGGAGTTAAATTTCTATATTGAGCGCTCACATTTATCAGGAAAATTCTCGCTATTACCGGGTACTTCTTGATATGTAAGAAAAATACCCCTGCCTATTATTCTAGACAAAAGCAAGTGGCACTCATATTGCACTGAACATCAGTACTTCCTAGCGGCAACAACCTGCCAAGCGCAGAAGGTGGATGGGATGATGTATCAAGTTCGAATCTACAACACTTCAAAACTACTCTGTTATGCCCTTTTTTTGACGTTGGTTATGTTTGCTTTGCCCGCATGCACCAAGAGTATGAGCCCTAAACTCGACAAGTATGCAGTACCTTATAAAGCTGAAAAAACCAAAGCGGCTGCCAAGGTAGAAAGAAGTAAACCCCCATCCAAGACTGCCAAGCCTGAAAGACTAATCAAGATAGCAAAGACTAAACTGCCTTCCAGATCCGCTAAGGTTGCAACTCCTTGTGATATGGCAGATCCCGGGTACGGCATCTATAAACCTTGGGTTAAAAATCTGAAGATGGGTCGGATGCTCATGCCGAAAAAGAAGACGCTGACTGCAGACGGCGGTTTCGATCTTATTATTCATTTTCACGGCGGCAATGCGGTTCGAAAGACAATCGTTGATATTGCTCGCGGTGTATATATTGCCGCTATTGACCTGGGCGCAGGATCAGCCGCCTATGCGAGACCTTTTTCCAAGCCCGAGAAATTTTTGACTCTTCTCAAAGATATTGAGAAAGCAGTTGCCAAGAACACCAACAATAAGCAAGCACACATTCGAAAACTAGGCCTTACAGGCTGGAGCGCAGGCTATGGAGCAATTCGAGCCATCTTGCGGCAAAAAACCAGTAACAGGGTTGATGCCGTGGTACTTATTGACGGCCTCCATTCCAATTACAGCAATGCCAGTCGTACCAAGCTGCGCTCCTATCAACTCAAGCCCTTTGTTAAATTTGCCAAGCATGCTGCACAGGGGCAAAAATTCATGTTTGTAAGTCACTCCAGTATTGTACCGCCGGGGTATGCCTCTACAACGGAAACAGCCCATTATCTTGCAGAAAAACTTGGGGTACCGGTGCAACAGTCATCAGCCAAGGACAGCCCTCTACTGTCACGCTATGAACAGGCACAGAGCGGCGGTTTCCTGATGCGCGGCTATCTGGGTAAAGGCAAAGTAGACCACTGCGCACAGATTGCCCTTATGGCAGGGGCAGTGGGGACGCTGGAGGAGTGGTGGCAGACACCGCAAGCAGAAAACATGCGCTATGTCAGCACCAGGACCAAGCCAGTTGCCGGGCAGACATCAAATCTATCTGTAGTACGGGTTGATCCACTTAAACAGCAGCATAAACAGCTAAGCAATGCTGTAATTGCTAGAAACGATTCTAGCTAAGCCCCCAGGTATAAACACAGAATCGGCCCGGTTTACTGAGAAACCGAGGGGGTCTGCACTCCCCTGAGCTTGATATTCTTCGTGAACAACCACACACTTCAGGCAACTAAACAAGACCTAGCTCATTCCTATCAGTAGGATTAAAAAATTTCATTCCCCCACCACTATTTGCCGTTTACTCTGACCCACATATGATTTAGGTTATATTGCTCTCAGGTAAGTCGCATTGTTAGCGAGATAGAGCAGGTATATGGTTTAGGAGTGACACGAGGCGCTGTTTGTTAAAAAGTGACCAGCTTTCGTTATACCTGAGTAAAATTATTGGCTATTAAGATGAAGCAATTCCTGTTTTCAATTTTAATCTTTTTACACAGTTCAGTATTACATGCTGCTCTTAAAGCAGAGTTTAAACGACCAGATGGAAGCACAAACTGGCAACATGTAGCCAACTGGTCTGCCGGCATTCTGATCCTGCTGCTGACTGCAGTGGTCATCACCCTTTTCTTCACCTGGCGCAAGGCGCGCAAGGCCAATCGTGAGTTGCGGGCAATACGTAACGATTTGGAACTGCGCGTGCAGGAACGCACCGCTACACTGGATGAATCCAATAAGTTGCTGAAAGAATCAAACCAGCTGCTAGAGCATGAAATATCCCAGCATATGTCTACTGCAGCCCGGCTGCGCTCATCAGAGTTTTATATCAAAGATATACTGAAATCCATGCCCCTGATGCTGGTCGGCCTGGACATGGAGGGTCGAATTACCCAATGGAACAAGCGGGCGGAGGATGCCACCGGGATCAAGGCCAATGATAGCCTGGGCAAGAATCTATGGGATGTCTATCCCACGATTACGGTTACACCTACCCAGATCAGCGAGGCCGCTCAAAAGAATGAAGCGACTACCATTAAACAGTGTCAACTTGGCCAATACTATTACGATATAACTATCTACCCGATTCGGGAACAGCATGAGCCCGGTGTAGTCATCCTGATTGATGATGTCACCAAGGAAATACTCGCCGTAAACATGCTGATTCAGAGCGATAAGATGTCGTCCGTGGGAGAGCTGGCAGCCAACATGGCTCATGATATCAACCCACCGCTCCAGTCGATATTGTTCGACCTCAGAACCCTACAGCACCGGCTCACTGATAGCAGCATGAATCTAAAGGAGCTCGACAATACCGGGGCCTCTGAAACACTCAAGAGTTTACTGGAAGGCGCCTACGAGAAAGGGGAGAATTTAGCCTCGATTGTCCACAATCTGCAAGACTTTGCCCGTGGCCGCAGTAACAGAAAAGAGGTATCAAATATCGTAGATATATTGGAGCACACCATTGAATTGGCTGGCGATGTATTATCAGTTCCCTCACGCCTGCAATTCAAAGACATCAGTATAGAAAGAAACTACCAAGAAGACCTACCCATGATTCCATGTTATGTGGGTGAACTGCAGCATGTCTTCCTAAGCCTGTTCCGCCATGCCTACGATGCTCTTGAGCTTGTAAAACGCACTGACCATACACCAACAATCAAGATTCAGATGCTCGTCAGTTACGACAACCTATGGATAAGAATCCATCACAATGGTCTAGGTCTCAGCAATGAGGAGCAGATGTATCTATTCGAACCCTTCTTCAGAAATGACTCTCCTGAAGTGAAGTATGACGCCAATAAGCGATTGTCATTTGCCTATTTTATTATTACAGAACAACATCAAGGGCACATAGCAGTAACCTCTGATCTCAATGTGGGAACTACATTTCATATTCAGATGCCACTCAAATAAAACATGTACAAATTTGCTACCTTCTTAGTTATATGGCAAGAACCTAATTGAGCATGGCAGCAACAGCATCCCGGATGCTGTGAAAATAAATACCTTCATTGGCCGGATAGGTTCCCTCCTTGCCATTTAGCTTCTTCATATTCATACCACCGGCATGGTGCAGCGCAATCAGATCCCACTGCTGATTAAATACTGGACTGCCGGAGCTGCCACCCTCTGTAGGCGCACGGTAGTGTATCCGTGGAGGCTCATGATCGAGAAGCAGATTGTCGTTCATAGAATAGGATAGGCCGCGTCCGCCAGGATGGCCAATAACATATACCCTCTGGTTCTTACCAACCATGGGCAGTCGCTTGGCGATTGGATAGGGTTTTGCCTGTGTTATCGGTGATTGAAGGCTAACGATAGTACAATCCAGTTCAGTACGCGGCGAACTGAAGATAACCTTTTCCACTTCAAATTCCTGACCAGGATCTTGTGCTTCAAAACGGATACGTACATCATCTGGAGACAGGGCGGCCGGACTGGCGCTTTGCTCCATTGGATCACTACTAATGACATGTGCATTAGTGACCACTACCCATTCATCACCAATGCTCTCGTGTATATCCTTACCCTGGACCAAAAAACCGCTGCCCTGGCCGTTACCAAAGCGATCCAAGATCTGGGCCACACCAGCAGCCCTGTCCAACCCTGTGCAATACCATTGAAAAGTCTTGAAGCGATCCTTACCCAGGATTTGTTCGAACTGTTTATCTGCTTCCAGATCAGCAGCAATGGCGATATTTTGCGTTGGGTTTGCTATTTCAATCTGCCCACCCTCTTGCCGCAACAGGGCTGCGCGCAATAGATGAAGGATCTGCGCCTGCTTCTTATCCCCTTCATCCAACCCCCAGACCTCCTCAAACTGGCGCAAGGTACTTGCATATTCAAAGGCATCAGCTTCAGGATGTTCCTGAGTGTATTTAAGAATCCAGTCAAGCGCTTGGGGGTAATCTTCCAACGCCAGGCTGGCTTCGCCAGCAGTGGCATAATCCCAAAGATTGACCTTCTTTTTTTCGGCAATCTTTTTCAGGATATCTTTCGCAATAGATGTGAACTTTGGCAAAGCCACATCTAGCCTTAGCCTGTCATGTCTTGCACGACTGAGCAGTGCCACGGTATTTATCCCATGCCAGATAAGATCACTCTTCTTTTCATACACACCAGCATAGGCGGAAACCGCCTGCTCCAGGCTTCTGCGAACAGCAGTCCCGGGCTTCTCCTCACCAACAGCATCCATGTATGCCTGCTTGCGCGCACGCCCTATGAGGCCACGAGTCTCACTCAGCTCAAACTCATCCTGGTTTTCCAGGCAGTGCTGTTCCAGAACATGTAACACATCAAGTGCAGCGCTGATATACCCCTGATCCAGGAGGGCCTGAGCATATTGGCGTCGTATGTTAGGCCTATCCTGTCCTGTCTGAATCAATACATCCGCCACCCTGCTTATCAGATCGAAATAACGCTTGCGCCGCAGAGCACTGAGTGTCTTTTTCGACGCATCATAAGGGTAGGGTCTGGCCCGGGAGCGGAGATGTTCAATTAATTGGGTGCAGAGTTCATCTGCCAGCTTGCGGTCGAAGATCTTTACTGCAGCTTCAAGCTCCTTCACAAAACCCTGTGGATGGGCAGCGATATTGTCCTGTAGGTGTGGCACAGGTTTCTTAGACAAAATTTCTACCTCTGTAGAGTCATAGGTCTTGGCACGGTACTGATTCGCAGCAGGAGATCCTTCATGCGTCTGGTCATGATATATCCTACAGAGGTTAAAGTGCGAGCAGTGTTCTCAGGTGATCACATAGTGCCTGCTGTCCGAAATACTTGTGACTGCTATGGCGCCACTTTCCTGAGTTCCTTACCTTCTGATCTATCACCACTTCCCCTCCGACCTTTTTGTAGTCGTTGGCAATACGGGCATCAAATGCCACTGGATCAAGACGGTCGTAGACATTGACCCAATCACCCATAACCTTGGCTGACGGGAACGCATCATCATCATTGTATTTTGGATCAAAATTATCGTGGACTTCACTAAGTCCTAATGGGCTACCCACAGTCATATAGGCGTCAATTGCAGGACAGCCAGGTACATTTTTCAGGCAATCATAGGAGATCACAGTACCCATGCTGTGACTGACCACCACATGTGGCCCTTCACTGTTAGCGGCATCTTGATTGAGCTGATCGACGAAAAGCTTACGAATATGATCCTGTACCTGATACTCCTCGTCTGGTCGTGGGGAGAATTTCGCATTGAACAGGTAATGATGCACATCCTTGAGCAGGGCCTTCATTACCCGTCTTTTGATAAACCAGGGCAAGGGAATGGCTTCAAACTGAAGCAGTTCCATTTCATCTTCATTTCCTTCCGGCGCCGGTGGTGTGTAGTTATCATCTTCAGGTGACTCCATGTCAAAGCTAAGCCGATCGCGAAACAACTCCACAAAGGCTCTTTCTTTATCTGGCAGATCTGCAATCCACGCCATATCCTCATCTGCTTCAGTCAGACCCAACCCATCTTCAACACTCTCAAAATTGGCGTCCGGCGCCTCTGGCTCGGCGTACATGACATCTGCCCAGTAGACCATTGACGTAGACACACCATCCGCAGACAGATCCAAACCTCCCTGGGCCAGATAGGCCTCCCAGTCTTCAAGCAGTTTATCCTTGGGTGGTTTGTTGCAGATACCGTGTATGAATGTGACATGTGGCATGAGCAGTTCTCCTTATTATTCTAAGACCAGTAATGCCGGAACGAATCAACCTCAAGAAATCACAATCATGAGCCGTCCCTGACAAAATCAAGTATAGACTGCCATATCAATCACAAACAAATAAAAGCAATCACATGGCAGGGAGTTTAGTCACAGATGGGTATTCAGTTTCAAGAGTAGAAACACGGAATGTCTTACGCTTCGTTAAAGGACCTTACTACCATTTCACGTAGAGGCTTGACCAGATAGTCAAACAGCGTGCGCTCTCCGGTCTTGATAATCACCTCCACTGGCATACCAGAAACCAGCTTCAGAGACTTCTTTTCCAGAATAGCCAAGCTCTCACCGTCGACCTTAAAGGTAGCCTTATAGTAGGCATCTCCTGAACGCTGTTCCAGATAGACGTCGGTGGATACATCTTCCAGGCTGGTGTACAGACTGGGAAAATGGTTCGAGCCATCAAACACCGAGAGCCGCACTTCAGCCTTCAGGCCAGGATAGATCGAATCTATATCCATGGGAGATAACTGGGCATGGATCCTGAAATCACGCTCCTGGGGAACAATCTCCATGAGCGTGTTACCGGCATTGATAACGGCACCTAGGGTTACCACTTCCAATCCCTTTATCTTGCCCGCCACCGGAGCAAGGATATCGACACGCCCCAACTTCTCTTCCACTGCCTGTTGTTCTGCCTGCATATTGATGCGACGCGCATGCAAATCCCGCAACTGGGTCATGACCTCCTTGCGGTAATCCTTTGCCAGCAGGTCTATCTGGGACTGAATCTCCGGCAAAGATGATTCCAGTCGTGCAACATCGGCCTCGCGACTGATCACATCACCATGCAGTTCGCTCCTTTGACGCTGCACCTCACGCAGCTTCATCTTTGAGGCCATATTACGGTCAGCAAGTTTTTGTACTCCGCTTAAGTCCTGACTCAATAGATCCAGCCTGTGATTCAGTGTACGTATGAGTTTTCGGGAGCTGGCAATCTCCTGCTTGGTCTTGACCAGACGCTGGCGAAGTACGGCCTGCTCCGAATGTAAAGCCTGGCGGCGTGACTCGAACAACTGACGTTGAGTGGTGAGAATCGACTGAGCATGCATACGCTCCACTCGTGCCTCCAGGTCAGCTGAAAAGGCGAACTCACCCTTATCATCACGCTCGGCGGCAAGGCGCTCCAGATTGGCCTCGGTTTCGATCAGCTGATCTATTATATTGTCCAGCTTGATCTCCAACGGTTTGGGATCGAGGCTTAGCAGCAGTTGGCCCTGTTTAACCAGGTCGCCGTCACGCACAGCGATGGTCTTCACCAGTCCACCATCCAGATGTTGCACACTCTTATTTAGGGATGCGACATTTATGCGTCCATTCGCCACCACCGCGCTGTCAAGAGGAGCCAGTGCCGACCACCCTAGCAGCAATACAAAGGTAGCCACCAGGGTAATCCAGCCCAGGAGGCGATAGGAGTGATCATCTATCTTTAGATCAATACTCTTAGGATCTATGCGCTCCATAACTCCCTACCCCATCTCATTGGTTGCAACACGAGCTGCAGGAACAGCCTGCACCGGTCGTGTTGACTGGGTACGTTCGCGACGTAACCGCTCCATTGGCCCATACAGGTGCTCCATAGCTGCATCTCTGGGACCGAATAGATGTTGCCGCCCCTCCTCCAGGGAGAGGATCTTGTCCGCAAGACTGAGGATGTGACGACGATGACTGACCAGGATCAAGGTGATGCCACGGTGCTTTAGATATTTGCAGGCATTGGCCAGGGCTCGCTCGCCTGCTTCGTCGAGATTGGCATTGGGCTCATCCAGCACAATAATGCGCGGTTTACCATACACAGCACGCGCCAGCCCAATGCGCTGGCGCTGACCACCAGAAAGAGCCAATCCTCCTGGCCCAATCTGTGTTTCATAGCCTTGTGGCAGAGCACGGATCATATCATCCACTCCAGCAACCCGAGCCGCCTTTACGATGCGCTTGTCATTCAGTTTGCCGAAACGGGCAATGTTCTCCGCCACTGTACCCTCAAACAGCTCTACATCCTGTGGCAGGTAGCCGACCCATTTGCCCAGCTCATCCCGGTTCCACTGATCGATTTCAGCACCATCCAGCTTTACACTACCGGCGGCCAACGGCCACAGACCAAGTACGGCTCGGACCAGACTGGACTTGCCAGCAGCACTGCTGCCAACTATGGCCAGCATCTCGCCTGGACGCAGCCGAAATGAGATCCCCTTCAGCACAGGAACCTTGCCCCCGGGCGGTATCAATACGGCATTTTCGACTTTGATATCCCCATCCGGCTCAGGAAGGCTGAGTCGCCGCTTTGGTTCCGGCATGCCTTTAAGCAATTTATCCAGACGGGCGAAGGATTGGCGTGCATTGGTAAAGCCCTTCCAGGCCCCAATCAACTGATCTATGGGGGCAAGCGCCCTCCCCATGAGAATTGAGCCGGCAATCACCATGCCTGCAGTGATCTGGTTATTTATCGCCAGCCAGGCGCCCAAACCCAGCATGAGCGACTGAAACAACAGACGCAGGGTCTTGCTCAGATTCAACCAGACACCAGCACGATCTGCGGCACTGGACATGGCACGGACCGACTTACGATGCTTTTCGATCCAACGCTCTTGCAGGTCATCCCCCATGCCCATGGCATGGAGTACTTCAGCATTACGCATTTGAGATACGGCCAGGCTAGCCGCGGCTGTTTGCTCCTCATTCGCCTGTCCCTGCAGCTTCCTGGTGGAGAACTCATTGGTAAGGGCAAGAATGGTGAGGACAACGGCAGCGAATAGAGCAAACCACCCAAACAAGGGATCGAACAAGAACAGGACTCCCAAGTAGATGGGGATCCAAGGGGTATCAAAAAATGCGAAGGTACCGTTACCAGCCATGAATTGCCGCACCACCGCAAGATCGGAAAGCGGTTGATATCCGGCCCGTTCCGGGTCACGTAGCGCCATACGCATCAGCGTGCGATAGATGCGGCTATTGAGCTCATGATCCATCCTTGCACTGAAGCGGATCAGGATGCGGGAGCGGACATATTCGAGCACACCAAGGGTCAGGAACATCCAGCCCAGAACCAGGGTGAGCAACAACAGTGTTTCATGGCTACGGCTGGCTAGCACCCGATCGTAGACCTGAAGCATGTAAAGTGGCGGCGCCAACATGATCAAGTTAATGAACAGGCTAAAAACTCCCACATGGATAAAGGTCTTGCGGTAGCTAAACAGTGTTTCACGCAGCGTATTCCGCTTGGCTTCAACAACTTGAGGCATGGTGATCCTTCTGTCTTGGATATAGTTAATTAACCTGGCTGCCGGGGGTTGCCCCCCGGCATCTAGGTTTAGGCAATCTCAACCGCAGGCGATGTATAAACGCCATCGAATGAGTCCTCATCGAAAGAATAATTGTCGATGGCTATATCACCAGTATTGAGCTGTCCGTATACCGTAATAGCCCCCAGATCATCACCGTTGTCATTGGTGATGGAGACCTGACTCCGGTTATAAGCCAGCTCTGCGACCTCAAAAGAGATATCCCGACCACCAATAATCAACTGATCACCATTGGCAGCTGAAAAGTCACGCACAGTGTCGTTCCCGATACCTTCACCCTCGGCATAAAAGTAGAAGGTGTCAGCGCCACTGTTACCATAGATAAGATCATCGGCATTGTCCGAACCGGAGAAGATATAGTCATCACCATCGTATCCGTAAATCCGATCAGATCCGGCTCCACCATCCATGATGTCATTACCACTGTAACCCTTCAGGTAATCATCACCAGCACCTCCGTCCATGATGTCATCACCGTTGTATCCCTTCATATAATCATTGCCGGCCCCACCATCCATGATGTCATCACCATCGCCTCCCTTC
This sequence comes from Chromatiales bacterium, assembly GCA_028278145.1. Classification (GTDB taxonomy): domain Bacteria; phylum Pseudomonadota; class Gammaproteobacteria; order Chromatiales; family Chromatiaceae; genus JAAGZL01. The sequence continues at coordinate 61,607 of JANQEV010000108.1, forward strand.
ATGTAGTCATCACCAGCACCACCAGCCATGAGGTCATTACCCTCTCCTCCATCCAGGTAGTCCTTACCAGCTCCTCCTAACATCACATCTGCACCCGCATATCCATACAGGTGATCATCTCCCTCGCCTCCAACTAGGGTGTCATTGCCCTCGTATCCATACAGACGATCATTGCCGGCCCCACCATCCACGGTGTCATCTCCATCGCCTCCCTTCATATAATCATCACCAGCACCACCATCCATGACGTCATTACCCTCTCCTCCATCCAGGTAGTCCTTGCCAGCTCCTCCTAACATCACATCTGCACCCGCATATCCATACAGGTGATCATCTCCATCGTCTCCAACCAGGGTGTCGTTTCCTTCTCCGCCAATGTATTTTGTTGACATCTGTGCTGCCTCCTCTGGGCCTGTGTTTTAGGCCTGCATATAATGAGCAGAGCTCACAGCCTGAGCTCTGCATATCCTCCGTATGCAATAAAGAGTACATAGCGATATGAAACCTAACTGTCGATTTGGTCACGCTTTTTCTTGGAAAAAAACAGACAACACAGACCATCAAGTAAAGCGTGATAGATATCACGAGGCTGATGAGATATGACACACAAATAAGTTAGATACCAACGAATAAATAGAACATATCCGCAAAATAATTTTCAGGTTTTTGTTTCTGATAACTAGTTAACGATGCAATTACTGATAAAAAAATGAACCTTAACTAATATATAAAGTATTAGTTTAATGCTACAAACATTTTAAGACTTATCTCTCACCACTACTCCTAACAGACCAATATTATTTGGGCCTTGCACCACTTATATAACAGCATCTCAGGCCTGATATACTTATTACATACTTAACACGAAACCATGGAAGTAATCTTGACTGAACTTAAACAGAACAATGGATCAGCATGTGACAGCCCTCAGGAAGCGGACTACACCGGCATAATCATAGTGGAACTATTGCCAAAGCCTGCACCCAAGGATTATCTACAGGCGATGGAACTGGCTAACACTGAAGCACAACAGCAGATAGGAGATTACATGCTGCTCTCATGGTATGACCGTGATCGTGATTTTGAGTCTCCGCAACACAGTAGCGAGTGTCATTCAGCCAGCGCAACACCAGGGTATGTAGACTATGCCCTCAACCATGAGGCAAAACTCAAGATCGACATCGAAAACGGTCGCTTTGTATTCTTCTACCTGGCGCCGGATCTGTAATGGATATGCCGGAGTTTGGCATCCTGGCTATGCTTGCCTTTTGGGCCTCCGCTATTGGTGGTATCACCCTGGCCATCCACTGGGCAAAGTCAAAAAACCGTAATGGATCAGACACTGAAATAATCTTACGCTCTCTAAAACAACGACTGGAAGAGGGAGAGATCAGTCAGGATGAGTATGATAAAAGAGTAGCGGAGTTAGAAGGCAAGTAATGGGACACATCATCTTCAGATGGTTTATCTGAACTGGTATCAGCCACCAACCTTCATTCGCCCCTCCAGACACAAACCTTATTACGCCCTTCTGCCTTGGCTTGTAGCAGTGCATGGTCTGCATTTTGTATCGCTTCTTCAATAGCAGCCTCAAGATCAACTTGCGCCAATCCAAATGATGCTGTCACACTAATGGTTTCACCAGAAGGCAGGGATATCTGCAGCTTTTCCAGGTTTTCACGCAATCGCTCAACAGCAGTAAATGCCTCATTAGAACTTATTTCTGGCATGCAGCAGATAAACTCTTCCCCTCCATAGCGGAAAAATGAGTCATATTTCCGCAGGCTAATATAGAAAAATCTTGCTATATCCTTAAGGACCTGGTCCCCCGCCGGATGGCCGTACTGATCATTAATCGGTTTGAAGTTGTCTATATCCAACATACAGATGTGGAGCTCGCTGGATTTACGAACCGCCCGCTCCTGCTCCTGCACCAGCTTGTACAGCATGGCATGCCGATTCCAGGCCCCGGTTAGCTGATCTACAGCACAGACTTGGTTCATTAGATCAAACTGCAGATTACGCACCTCCAGCTTGAAGGTAAGCGCTTCATTGATAAATTTATTGTATAACGCTGTCTCTATATTTTGTTTGTCCTGTTTTTTTAGCAGCAGCTCACGAGCATGATCGTGCATCTCATGGTGAAGTGATTCAATGCGTTCATACAGCCCGTTACTTCTGATAACTGGCTGCACTTCGTTATAAAACCAATATCCAAACTTACAGTGCCGGTGTGCATCATCACGGTAATCTGACTCATTAGCATGCTGCTCATTGCATACTAGTGTCTCATGCAGTGCTTTGAGCCAAGCCGCGTGATTTTTAATCCCAGTATCCAGGGCACGTACGGCACTAAACATTTCGGTTGTAGAAGACGTATTACTGCCATCAGCCATTAACAATACCTCTACCAAGTAGGTCAACTAGTCTCATTCCCACTGTTGGCATCATATACAGGGTGCTCAATAAGCTTTACTCTATGTCAAACAACTGCATTTGTTCTAAGGAATACTCAGACACACCCAACATTTATTCATCTAAAGTATAGACATGCCGGCAATAAAATCAGCGGACCTGTAGCGAATTTATGCTGTTTCTGAAATGCAATAAATAAATAAGCAATTCACATCACTCCATATACAGCTCCAATCACATTGGTGGCTGATGAAATCAATTTGAATCAGAGTGGAGATCAGCCTGATGGAAAGAGAACTAAATTCGGTTTTTATATCTGAACCAACTACCCGCCATCACAATTTTCCATGAAGAATTTTCGGTTTAAACCAAATCACCCTGAAGGCAGACAACACTTACATTCGGGTGTTGATGATTTACAGTCAAAACAGAAACCCAAGGTATATTCGGGACACATATCAATTGCCAGCACGGAAAGACATGATCTAAACTTCTTCATAACCTATACACATAGCTTATGGGTATACTGTTACTCTCACTATAATAAAGGGCCAGAACAGACTAGTAGAAAGCTTGATTTAATATACCAATCAATTGGTTATAGATGTTATCAAGCTGTATGGACTTATTGACCCAGCAACATGGGGGTATAAAACGTATTTACATTTTATAATTTTCTAATATAATAACAGGCTGATTTGTGGGCTTTATTCTGAATAAATAATCCACAACAGCTACAGTAAGCGCTGTTAGAGCTGATAATCATTAGATCGCAGTAGTACAATCTAGATATACAGGCCCGTAGTTCATAGCCCGTTCTACCAGGGTAGAGGCCGCCCTTTAACCCGGAGAAAACTATGAGAATTATGCCCAATAAAAAAACCATAGTCGCTGGAGCTCTAGCCCTGGCGATAGCCGGTCCTATCGGTGGTACATTTTCAACCGTCCAGGCTCAGGCTCCTGGCACAATGACATCACTCACCAATCCGGATTTCGTCAAGAAATTTGCATCCTCTATTGATTCCAAGATGATGGATGACTGGATGAAGATCATGTCCGATCCTGCCCAGCTGGCAGCCATGCTGAAATCGCCTAATACCAACCAGATACAGTCAATCATAACGGTAATGACCAACCCTCAGTTTGTCACTTCCATCATGAATGCCAACGATCCTAAAATGGTCGAGAACTGGATGGGCATAATCACCAATGAGAATATGCTCAAAACCATGGCCAAAATGGCTGATCCCGCCATGATGAATCAATGGATGGGGTTGATGACCAATCCACAGGTCATGGGCTCTGTAATGTCCGCGGCCAATCCAATGACCATGATGGGCTGGACCAGTTCCATGACCAATCCTGCTCTTATGCAGGACATATTCAAGGCGGTTGATCCTGACATGATCAACTCCTGGATAGGCATTATGACTGAGCCAAAGATGATGAATCAGATGATGATGATGATGGATCCCAATATGTTTGTGACCATGATGGGATCCACCATGTCGATAATGAAGACCGTACCCGGCAGCGCTGGAACAGCGGCACCGAAGGTTCCTGAAGCAAAACAATGACCGCTAACAAATTGCCAGGACGGTGGATGATGCAATCACCCACTGGACCCGAGCAATTCTAATAATGCCATGGGAGAAATTTGATGCATTTTTTAAGAACAACCACCGTATTCATGTTTATTGCCGTGCTGTTGTGTTCCCCGGTCAGCGCCGAAGTAAAACCTGAGATGACCGAAGAAGAGACACTGGAGTTCAACAAGCAGAGCTATGCGCCAGAATCAGCCTTTAAGGGACGTATAAAGGATGGGGACATGCCCATGGCCTTCACGCGCCCGAAACAACAATACCGTAAGAACACTATGCTTGAGCCCATTACCGCTGAGGCGAAAATGCGCATGATGCAGTCTATGATGGCGGTCAACCCATTCAGTGTCCGCGACATGATAAATATGATGGTGGCAAAGAAGAGGGTAATACCTGGTTTAAGCTTCGATGAGGTGATCGAATCGATTAAGGTGAAGGCCAATGAACTCAACATGAAGGCCAGTGGTCACAACACCCCCTGGAAGGTTCTACGGGAGATCCATGATCCCAATAGCCCACGTGTAGAGTTCCTTAGTTTCTGTGATCTGATCGCTTTAAGGCAGATTCTTGACTACTCTCTGGAGTTCTCTGCGCTCGTCCCATGCCGCATCGCGGTAGTGGAGGATGCAGACGGAGTAATCTGGCTAACCACCCTGGACTGGGATGTACGCTGGCTTGACACCAGCCCCAACCCAAACCGCATATCTGAAGAGCTGCGTGAGCGCGCCCTCAAGGTACGTAAGAACATCGAGATCATGATGGAAGCGGCAGCTACTGGAGATTTCTAAGAGTTAACACTGTTATTTAGTTAAAAAGAAATGGGAGTTAAGGCTAGGTACTTAACTCCCTTTTTTTTGCCTGTTTACCACTATCCTAGCGCTGATAGTTCTTATGGAACTGCTCACGTATTAGACGCCAGCGCCTTTGGCGGCGGCTCTCCGCAATCCTCACAGGAAGATGATTTGAAAGCCAGCGGGAAAATGTTGATCTCGGTGCTTGCGAAGTCACCAGTTTCGTACCCATAACACCCTCCACTATTTCTTAATCTAAGCAATGGCAACTACTGGCTGTGGTATCTCAACTCCAGCAGCAGCTGTCTCATGCAGAATCTGGCTGGCGCAGTCAGAACAACGTCCACAGCAGGTACCTACCTTAAGCTCTTCACCCAGACCATCTAGACTACAGACCCCATCAGCAGCAGCATTGCGAATGTCCCTATCAGTTACACCGTGACAGATACAAACAAACATAGAAACAACCTCAAAAAGCAGTTATGATTGGCACTAAGTGTAATGCGAATCATTATTATTTGCAATCAATAATAACCTACTAATTAGCTATAGTATATTTGAGACGAACATCAACATGAGACCGAATCATTACCTGAATAAACAATGAGTTATATCTCATCATTTAGCATGACCACTATGGTTTGAAACTAGGTTTTCACCAATACACAGAAATAATATAGAAACTGAGGAGATTGAAATGAAGGCTGAAGGTCAGGTGAATTCCACTCTGAACAGGCTCCTAAAAGATCAGTTGACTGCCATCAACCAACTATTCCTGCATGCAAGAATGCTCAGAAACTGGGGATTGAATGAGCTGAATGACCGCGCTTACAAGCAGTCAATCAAGGCAATGAAACTAGCTGACGACTTAATGGAGAGAATCCTATTTCTGGAGGGCCTACCCAACCTGCAGGACCTGGGAAAACTCTATATCGGAGAGGATGCAGCAGAGAGCCTAGCCAGTGACCTCAAAATGCAGAGTGAGATCCGCTCCCGCCTGCTGGAGGCAGTAGCCTACTGCGAATCGATACAGGATTATGTCAGCCGGGAACTGATCGAGAAAATCCTGGAAGAAACAGAAGAACATATCGACTGGCTGGAGACCCAGCACTGGCTCATAGATAACACCGGGCTGGAAAACTACCTGCAGTCACAGATGTAAACAAGAACATAAATGGAGATAACTAATGAAGGGCAACCCAAAAGTCATAGAGCAGCTACAAAAACTGTTACGCGGAGAGCTGGCAGCTCGTGATCAGTATTTTACCCATTCGCGCATGTATGAGGATTGGGGCTTATCCAAGCTCCATGAGCGTATCAGCCATGAAATGGAAGAAGAGACCGAACATGCCGACTCTCTGATCAAGCGCCTGTTATTTCTTGAAACCATACCGGATCTTTCCCAACAAGACGGCCTGCAGATAGGCAGTGACGTGCCGTCTATGCTGCAGAGTGATCTGGACGTGGAGTACCAGGTGGTAGCTACACTAAAAGAGGCTATTGAGGTATGTGAGACAGAACAGGACTACCAGACCAGAGAGATCCTTGAGGTAATGCTGGCCGATACCGAGGAAGACCACGCCTACTGGCTGGAACAGCAGTTAGGGCTGATAGAGAAGGTTGGGCTACAGAACTATATCCAGTCCCAGATGTAATCGAGTTTGGTTATGGTTGGAGCCGCACTGCAGGCTCCGACCAACTAACACCCTATTTAGCAGGTGACTTCTTGAACCAATCCAGCCAGATACCACTAAGCAACCAACCAAACAGATAGGTACCAATAAAGACCAGGAAAAACACTATAGCAATATCAGTGGTACTACCATTCAGGGAAAAGGCCGGGACATAGCCAAAGATAAACGGACCCAGATACAGAAACTTGGCAAACTTGAAGGCAGAGAATGCCGTCTTCCACATATTGGCCTTGGCGATGGTGGCACCGGCAAAGGCTGCTATACACACCGGAGGGGTAATGTTGGAGTCCTGGGACAGCCAGTACACAATCATATGGGCAGCTATGGGATTGACCCCCAGATGAGTAAGGGCCGGAACTGCCACCACGGCCGTAATCAGGTAGGCAGCGGTTACCGGAACACCCATACCCAGAATCAGTGAAGCCAGGGCAATCAACAGAATAGTCAGAAACAGCTTGCCATCAGCCAGTTCGATAACAATATCGGCAAAGGTAAGCACCAGGCCGCTATATGTCAGCACACCGATAATAATACCGATAACACCTACGGTAGCACCTATCTTCAGACTGTTAACTGCACCATTACGAGCTGCCAACAAAAACTGACGCGGCATCATCCTGGTGTCTTTACGGAACCAGCTGACAGCAATACTGGTTACTATACCCAGGATGGCTGAGTAGCCAGGTGAATATCCCATAAGCATGAGTATGGTGATAACAACCAGAGGCAGAGTGTAGAACCACTCCTTCTTCAGGATCTCGGTCGCACTCTCCTTACTCTTCTCACCCACGATGTTATGACGCTTGGCCTCATAGTGCACCATCACAAACACACTGAAGAAGTACATCAATGCAGGAAAGATAGCTACTAGCATGATCTGGGAATAGGGAAGCCCTGTCAGCTCTGCCATGATGAAGCCGCCTGCGCCCATGATAGGCGGCATAAACATACCACCGATAGATGCGGCAGGTTCGATACCGCCAGCAATATGGGGGCGAAAACCAGCTTTCTTCATCATAGGGATAGTAAAAGACCCAGTGGATACAGTATTGGCAATGGCACTGCCGGAGATGGAACCAAACAGGCCACTGGCAATAACAGACACCTTGGCCGGGCCACCAATTTTGTGCCCCACGGCAGCAAGCGGATAATCAATAAAGAATCTCTGGGCCCCGCTGGCCTCCAGAAAAGCACCAAAGATTACAAACAGCAGGATATACGTAGCCAGCACATTTGCCATGATGCCGAACACACCATCACTCTTGTAGAAGATGCTTGTACATAGATCAGGGAAGGTGTCGCCGGCGTGTGAAATCAACTCAGGAGCATAGGCCCCGTACACACCATATAGCAGCATGATGGAACCAATGACGATAAAGACATTACCTACTACCCGGCGTGCCACTTCCATACCAATAAGCACACCTACCATGGCAATCGCCTGATCCAGCTCAGTCTCAGCACCAGCACGATAGTTAATAGCCTCAAAGTTATAAATCCAGTAACCAAGGGTAACGATTGAGGTAAGTATCAATAGATAATCAAATATACGCCCAATAGTTGTCCTGGACTGATAGATAAGAAACACCAGCACATAGGTAATAACCACGTATATACCACGATGGTACTGGGTTGCAGCCGGTTCCAGTACAGCCGAATAGGAGTAGAACACTACCAGGACGATTGCCATGGCATCGAATAGCCACTGTTCCCACTGCTTTAGTTTTTCAAAGGCTGCCACGTTATCTATCCACCCATCATTAGTTATTCTAGTTATACATCAATCCAAACATCCTACACCATGGCAGAATGCTCTTGATTTTATAAACAGGAAATCCCTCTCGAAAAAAAATAAGGGTGGAATCTCATGATTCCACCCTTAATGTACTACTACTTCAGTACGCCTTTCTCTTTCCAGAACTTTATAGCACCTGGATGCATAGGTGTGACGATACCATTGGTACCAGTTGCTATAGCCATCTCCTTGAAAGTCTTCTTCTGGGCCTTCATATGTGTCAGACCTTCATCGGTATATATGACGGACAACATCTTATAGACCAGGTCTGCAGGTGTTTTAGAGTTGGCAACCCACAGAGTAGAGTCCTGGAAGGATGGAGTATCTGTAGCTACGCCACGATAGGTGTTGGCAGGAACCGCCAGCTTAGAGAAGTATGGATACTTCTTGAAGAAACCACTCTCTTCAGCATCCTTACCCAGGTTGATCAACTCAATATCATTAGACTGGGCAGCCATGATGACAGCACCACTTGGGAATGCAGTAAACAGCCAGAAGGCATCCAGCTGGTTGTTGCCAAAGGCGGCAGCGGCATCATTATAACCCATGGCATTACGTTCGATCTTGTCCCATATCCCCATGTGGTTAAAGAAGAGATCGGCATTGGCGAAGGCACCGGAGCCTGCATTACCTACACCAACCTTCTTGCCTACCAGGTCCTTGGTGCTCTTGATGCCTGAACCCTTGCGTGTCACCAGCTGGGCTGGGGCGCCATAGAGATAGGCTACAGCCATGACATTTTCATATTTCCTTTTATCATTCTTCAGCAGGCCGTTTCTGCCCAGATAGACATGCCCGGAGTAGACCACACCGAAGTGGGACTTTCCTTTGTTCACCTTGCGCAGATTTTCCACTGATCCTGCAGATGACTGTGCCTGAATGTTATAGCCCTCAAGGGCTTTGATCGGTTTATATACCTGTACGGCATTTGCCACTACCTGGAAGGTGCCACCAGCAGGTCCACCTCCAAAAACAATCCGCTTCTTGGCGGCAAAAGATGAGGCTGGAACAGTAAGTATCGCGACAGATAATGCAACGGCGCCTATAAAAATAGACCTGCGCTTCTTATTCATATGGTATTACCTCCTTATCACGGAAAAAAAAATCGCACATTCAGCATGGCGAAACTGAACTAGGGCTATATACCACATATGTGGTATTGGCTTATTCTGAGCATGGATTATGATCCTCAAAAATTATGTACACACCCATTGTGGATAATAGGTGTGTCAGGTGATGTTTCAAGAAAAAGTGGATAATCACAAGAGGAAATAGTGGAAAAATGACGGTTTAATGAGTTATGACAATAAACCAGAATAACGGAATGGAACTTAATATTTACTATTGAATACAACATGTTAATTGTAGCTCATCAAAACCGCCCAGATACCATCCCTCAGCTTAACCATCTTAGTCATAATCTGGCATCATAGGATTGAATCAGCCTAGGATTATCCAGCATGTCAAAAAATCTCCGCGCCCTTAGCGCCAGACTTCCAGAAGAGAACACGCTGTTCACGGCCATCACTAATGAGGCTGCGGAGAATGGATGCCTCACTCAGGAGCAGATTCGTAACATAGCGCAGGAGCGGCTGTTAGCACCTGGCAGCATTCTGGGATCGACCTCCTTCTACGACTTTCTAAGAGATACAAACAGCGGCAAACAAGCCTACCGCTGCACCGGCACCGCCTGCATGTTGTCAGAGCAGACCGCTGATGCGCATGGAACTCTTCGCGAGCACTTTACAGATTCAGAAGTAGGTACCATGGCCTGCGTGGGACGCTGCTACCGAGGTGGTGGCATGCAGGTCAAAGGCCAGACCTTAGACCAGCACACCCAGTCCGAACTTAAGACTGTCCTGGATGGTGTTGACTCACCTCGGGAGCACATCCCTCACACAGCTGCCGCATCCATCAATGTATTTGGACATCAGGTTAGTAACGCAGATCAGTTCTATGCCTCACTGCTGTATAAAAGGGAGCAGATATTCCGGGAGTTGGAAACCTCTGGTCTGCGCGGACGTGGTGGGGCCGGCTTTCCCTTTGCACTGAAACTCAAAAGCTGCGCCAGCATGCCGGAAAAAACCAAATACATTGTATGCAATGCAGATGAGGGAGACCCGGGAGCCTTTAGCGACCGCTATCTACTGGAGGAACAACCCCACCGGGTACTGGGAGGCATGCTGGCAGCAGGCCAGGCTTGCGGTGCCAGTCACGGTTTTATCTATATCCGTGCTGAGTATCCAGAAGCCATGGAATTGATGCAGCAGGCAATAGAGCAGTTTCTTCAGACCCCTGCCGCAGAAACCAGTGGTTTCATATTCCATATTGTAAAAGGCGCCGGTTCATATGTGTGCGGAGAGGAGACCGCTCTGCTCAACTCTATGGAGGGTCTACGTCCAGAGGTGCGGGTACGCCCCCCCTACCCTACCCAGGAAGGACTGTTCGGCAAACCCACCCTGTTAAGTAACGTAGAAACCTTTGCCGCCATACCCTGGATCCTTGAACACAGCGGTGCAGCATTTGCCGCCGTAGGCAAGGATAAAAGTACTGGTACAAAACTGATATCCCTGGATCACAGCTTCACTCACCCCGGTGTATATGAAGTTGATATGGGGCTGCCACTGGATGATCTTATCTATCAGCAGGCTGGTGGATTCCGCCATCCGGTTAAGGCGCTTCAGGTGGGCGGGCCACTTGGTGGTGTAGTGCCCATTGCCATGAGTTCCCAGCTCAGCCTGGATTTCGAGTCCTTCGACCAGGCCGGTTTTCTACTTGGACATGGCGGCATCATCGCCATACCAGAAACATTCCCTATGCTGGATTTTATGCGCCACCTGTTCCAATACATGGCCGATGAATCCTGCGGGAAATGTGTACCCTGCCGTATGGGCACTCATAAAGGGTCTGAAATGTTATACAGGGCTAGCCCGGAGCAACCACTAAACAGAGACAGTTTCCATACCCTGCTGGAAACTCTGGAGCTGGGTTCCCTGTGCGCCCTGGGCGGCGGACTGCCGTTACCGGCGCGCAATATTCTGGAACACTTCGGGCATGAATTTGCCTCCTGCATGCAGGGAGGGACACCCTGATGCCAGACCTCAGCGCCTATATCAATGGCACCCTCTACCAGTTTGTAGAGGATGAGACTATCTATAAATTTGTATCACGACACCTGGGTGATGAGACTATACCAGTGCTCTGCCACGACCCAGCCCTGGAGCCCTTCGGCTCCTGCCGCCTCTGCAGCGTTGAGATATCCTCCAGTGAACAGGACGTACGCAAGGTGGTAGCCGCCTGTCATACACCTATCAGCACAGGTCTGTATATATGGCATGACAGTGAACGTATAGAACGCCTACGCAGCCAAATCATGGAGTTGTTACTCAGCGACTACCCTGAAGAGAGTTTGGCACCTGCTGATGGTGAACGACCAACACCATTCCAAAAACTACTACAGCGCTATCCACCATCTGAGCAACGCCTGCCCAGAGGCATGACCAGGCATAGCCAGGACACCAGCCACCCTTACATCCGCTTCAGTCCAGCTGAATGCATCAACTGCTATCGTTGCATCCGGGTATGTGACGAAGTACAGGGCGAGTTTGTTCTATCCATGCACGGACGTGGTTATGAAAACCGCATCATCCGTTCCATGGATCAGAATTTTTTGGACTCCGAGTGTGTATCCTGCGGTCGCTGTGTCCAGACCTGTCCCACCAATGCTCTGAGTGATCGTTACCGTGCTAAAACCATTCAGACCAAAAAGCGGGTGCGCACCGTCTGCACCTACTGCGGTGTGGGCTGCAACCTGGAGGTACTGGTGAGCAATAATCAGGTACAGGCTATTACTGCACCGGAAAATGCCGCGGTAAACTTGGGCCATGCCTGCGTCAAGGGGCGCTACGCCTTCAGTTACTACAACCACCCGGAGCGTCTGCGCCAACCACTTATACGTAGAGATGGAGAACTACAGCCTGCAAGCTGGGATGAGGCGCTGGATTATATAGCGACACATCTGCACAACATTAACAACCAGCATGGTCCTGATTCTATAGCTGGCATCTCCTCCGCACGCTGTACCAATGAAGAGAACTTCCTGATGCAGAAGTTCATGCGGCTGGTGATAGGAAACAATAACATCGATGGCTGTGCCCGGGTGTGCCATGCTCCTACCGCCTACGGTATGCAACAGACCTATGGTACCGGTGCCGCCACCAACTCCATTGATGAAATCGAACAGGCCGACTGCCTGCTGGTGATTGGCGCCAATCCCAACGAAGCCCATCCGGTTACAGGAGCCCGCCTGCGCCAGCGCGCCCTCAAGGGTGTAGCCACGATTGTGATTGACCCCCGGGTAACTGAACTGGCCCGTATTGGCAGTATCCACCTGCAGCTGCGCCCCGGGACCAACGTGGCGTTGCTCAACATGCTGCTTTACTACATTATCCAGGAAAACCTGTTGGATGACGCCTTCATTAGCAACCGTACCGAGGGATTCAAGCAGTTTCGTGATCACCTGTTACAGGCTGATCTAGGACAATTGGAATCCATCACTGGCGTGCCAAGGGAACAGGTACGCCAGGCGGCACTGCTATATGGCCAGGCAGAGCGGGCCATGGAGTTCCACGGCCTGGGAGTAACCGAACACTACCAGGGCAGTAAGGCAGTGATGCTGATAGCAGCCCTGGCCATGATGACTGGCAACATCGGCAAACCAGGTGTAGGCATCAACCCACTGCGTGGTCAGAACAACGTGCAGGGTGCTGCAGACATGGGAGTGCAGCCCAACCTGGGTGCCGGATATCTGGACTACACCCAAGATAATATCGCTGCCCACTACCTGGACAGCTATGGCCAAGAAGTTCCCAATGGTGATGGCTACAAGATACCAGAGATGTTTCGTGCCGCCCGGGATGGCAAGCTAAAGGCGTTATGGATCATGGGGGAGGATGTCCTGCAGACCGATCCCAACTCCTGCGAGGTTAAATTCTCCCTCAAACAGTTGGAGTTCCTGGTAGTGCAGGAACTATTCATGACCGAGACGGCCTCTATAGCCGATGTAGTACTACCTGCCTCATCCCACTTCGAAAAGAGTGGCACATTCACCAACGGTGAACGCCGTATCCAACGAGTTAACCAGGTAGTGGAGCCAATGGCAGGAACCAGACCCGACGGTCAGATCATTGTGGATATCATGAACCGCATGGGATTCGAACAGCCAGGTTATGATCCTGAAATACACCTGCAGGAGATATCCAAGGTGGTGCCCTTCTTTGCCGGGGTAACCTGGGGTGGCCTCGGTGACAACGGCCAGCAGTGGCCGGTAAGGGAAGATGGTAGTGATACCCAGATCATGCATCAGGATGAGTTCACACTGGGACTGGGGCGGTTCAAGTTCTTTAATTTCCAGGAGACCCCGGAATTAGACCCTGAACCAGACCAGTACCCTTACATCCTGACCACCGGACGCATCCTAGAGCACTACAACTGCGGCAGCATGACTCGCCGTACCCCCAACGCCAAACTGGTGGAGCAAGATCGCCTGCTGATAAACCCTAAAGATGCAGCCACCCTTGGCATAGCGGATGATGATCAAGTGGAGATAAGTTCCCGTCAGGGCATCACCCACATAAAAGCCAGGCTATCATCCCAGGTAAAACCTGGTGTGCTGTTTACCACTTTCCACTACCCGGAGATCGCCATCAATCATCTAACCAGTGGCGTAATGGATGAGTTCAGCATGACCCCCGAGTACAAGGTGGTGGCAGTGAATATCCGCCGGAAGTGATTCCAGCAGCATTCCTACGCCTCTTCATTGACACTGGAATTAAGTAGAGTCTGACAAGAGCAATGGTATTAGCTATCTGTTCAGCCTGGATTCATATTTCTCAGGGTACCCTGTTAATTACAGAGTAAAAATCTAACAATGGATTCATCAGAATAATATTAATTGCACAATATGCCATTTGAAAAAATGATATCATTGGGAATCCATATGTGCATTTAAGGCAAAGTTTAGAACTAGTAATCTGGTGTATTAAATACGGGTTTTTCATTGGGAACCCACAACTTTGAATATGAGGCAAATCTTCAGTGAATAGAAAAAATCTGATAGCTACCACCTTGCTTGTTTCGATGCTTGGTGGATGTCAAACGATAGATCCCTACACAAGGGAAGAGAAAACCTCAAATACTGTAAAAGGCGCTGGTATCGGGGCTGCAGCAGGTGGTGTTCTCGGCGCGCTTGTTAATAAAAAAGATCGTGGCAAAGGAGCAGCCATTGGCGCCCTGGTTGGGGCCGGTATTGGCGGCGGAATTGGCTACTATCAGGATCAGCAAGAAGCTGAGCTGCGCCGCATCCTCCAGGGCTCTGGGGTGAGTGTCTCTCGCATGGGAGATACTATTATTCTAAACATGCCAGGCAATATCACCTTTGACACTGACAGCGCCGGAATCAAAAGTAGTTTCTTCGGTGTACTGGACTCCGTGGGTCTGGTCCTTAAGAAATTCAATGAATCTGATATTCGCATAACTGGTCATACCGACAGCCGTGGCAGCCAGCAGTACAATCAAGGATTGTCAGAACGGCGCGCGCACTCAGTTGCTAACTACCTACAAAGACGTGGGGTAGATCCCAGAAGAGTATACAGTGTTGGCTACGGTGAAAGTCGTCCCATTGCAGACAATAGATCCAGTCATGGTCGCAGTCAGAACCGCAGGGTGGAAATTGAGATCCTGCCCCCAAGAAGGTAAAGCAGCTTAGTTATCTGAAGCCCCGCCATGGCTCAGCATGGCGGGGCTTTTGTGTATGTATTATTAGATCTGCCATTGGTCAACAGCAGAGTTGGAAAACGCTGATCAGGGGTGTCTTTTGGCCCGATTCAAATGCGAGGCTATGAGCAGCATTAGCTCCCGCATACCCACAGGCTTACTGATATAGTCATCCATTCCCGCTTCCAGGCAACGTTCACGATCACCAGGCATGGCAAGGGCGGTCAATGCTATCACCACCATGCGGTTCAATTCTGAATCTGCACGTATACGACTGACCGTCTCCAATCCATCCATGACTGGTAATTGTACATCCATAAGAATCAAATCCGGGTGCTGTTCCTTGGCTATAGCTAGAGCCGACTCGCCATCCCCCGCAATCAATACTTGCAGACCATTCCGCTCCATATACTCCTGTAACAGGTTCTGAATTGTAGGGTTGTCTTCAGCAACCAGCACTGTAGCACCATCGGGAAATACCATTGCCCCTGATTCACTCTTATCACTGTCATGTGCATGGTAGGATTCATCTGCAGATCGATTCCATGGCAGATATACCGTAAACAGGCTACCCTTGCCGGGACTACTCTCAACTTCAACACGCCCACCATGCAATTGGGTCATACGATATACCAGCGCCAGACCCAGGCCTGTCCCTCCATCTTTCCTAGCAATGGCATCACCTACCTGTACAAAAGGCCGGAACAGACGTCCCAGCTCCGATTCCGGGATCCCAATACCGTTATCCCGAACCCGAAACATCACCTCGTCCCGTTCCTGATCACCCTCAATTTCCAGGCTAATCTTCCCCCTCTCTGGAGTAAACTTAACTGCGTTACCCAGCAAGTTGATCAGCACCTGTTTCAGGCGTCTGGGGTCGCACCATAGTATGCGTACATCTGGGTCTATATCCGATGTTACCCGCAGCCCCTTCTTCTGCGCCTGCTGACGGATCATGCGCAGACTACTTTCTGCCAACTGCTGTACCAGAACCTCATCCAGGTTCAGTTCCATCTTGCCGGCCTCTACCTTAGCCACATCAAGTACATCATTAATCAGGGCCAGTAGGTGCTGAGAGCTCTCCATGATAGTCTCCAACGCCTTCTCCTGATTACTGTTCAACGGGCCGTACAGCTTGTCAGACAGGAACTCCGTCAATCCCATCATAGTGGTAAGTGGAGTACGCAATTCATGACTCATGGAAGCCAGGAATGCATCCTTGGCCTTGGCGGTTTTTTCCAGTTCCGCATTGGCGATATTCAACTCCTCAGTCCGCTCCTCCACCCGCTGCGCCAGCAGGGCTCGTTCCTCTCGTAACTGGTCATGGACATACTGCAGCGCCTCCTCTGCCTCCTTCCGCTCGGTGATATCGGAGAAGGTCACCACAGCACCAATCAGGGTATTTTCCTGATAGATTGGATAGGAGTGATACTCAACTGGAAAGCTGGAGCCATCGGTACGCCAGAAAACCTCATCATCCACATACGCCCGCTTACCGCTAATATAGGTCTGGGTGGCACGACACTGCTCTTTCGGCAGCGAGGAACCTTCAGGTGTTGTGTGATGTATCAAGTCATGTATACCACGACCTACCAGCTCAGAAGGATCTGCATACCCAAGGGTATGAGCACCGGCCGGATTGATAAAGATGCAGAGTCCATCCCGGTTTACTCCATAGATCCCCTCACCGGTAGAATTAAGCAACAGACGGTTTCTCTCCTCACTATCTTTCAGTGTGCGCTGGGACTCACCCAGGTTCAACTGCATTGTCTGTAGCGCCTGCAGCAGTTGTGCCGCCTCATCCTGCCCTTCCACCCGTATATCGCCCGAGAGATCACCCCGGCTAATCCTGTTGGCCACAGCTGTGGCTGCCAGTATACGTCGCGCAATCATGCGATCTATCAGGGAATACACAATCAAAATCAGCAATGCAGCTGTTACCATGATGACGATGAGAACATGACGCTCACTCTGTGCCACTTGTTCACCTATTCCATTAAGTTGTTGCACCTTATGTTGCTGCGCCAGTGCTACCACCTCATCCAGCAGATCAGTTGGCTTCCGATCGATACCTCTAACCTCAATGTCCACATCAATATGTGGCGCCATATTTTCACGCCGGAATAACTTTAGGGCTTCGCGGTACTGACTACCAAGCCGCTGATGGGCATCCAGAAACTCACGAGCCGTATCCTTGGCTTCACTGTTGTTATCCAGGAGTGTTATCAGCTCTTCGATATATTTGCGGGTATGGCGTTCCTCATCATAAAACTGCCCAAGATATTTGTTATAGAGATCTATTTCATGACCACGCAGGAGTACATTCTTCCACTCCTGCACCTGTTTTTTGAAATGTACCTGGCCAGAAAGACTGGTATTCACTACGCGAAAAGAGTGATTCCGTATCTGGGCAGAACGTGCAGCAGCATCGCGATAGGTATGCAGGGCATAGAAACCACTGATCAGGTTTATTACCAGTGCCAGCCCCAGGATGAGTATAAATTTGTTTCGAATATTCATGCGGCCTTAAATGTACATGTACCACAGTGAAAGGTAAACGAATGTACCCTCACTGAAATACAGATAGCAACCGCAAAGACCAGCATAGCGCCATGTAACAAATCTGAAACAAATGCACAGGCAGTCAGATTAAGTAAATCTACTGTGGAGATACACACTGGAATGAGGAGCGCACACCATTGCTACCAGTGAGGAAGGTTCGAGCATATGCTCTTAATATTGACACTGATCCAAGCGAATCATTAGAGATTAGAATAACAAATCCTCCATATCTGAAGTATCCACTGCATCATCTCCATCTTCAGACATCTCCGTATTAATACCCAGACGCCTGAAAGAACCCAACTTACTCCGATCCACCTTGGAAAGAGGATGGTCTGTTCCGGTATACGCAAGGATATTAGCCACTTGGATCAGATCCACATAGTCAGCCACATCATCAATTGGCTGCCGCTCCAGGTCTTCATGTTCTGCAGCTACTGCCACCAGTGCAGGATCAAAGTCCCAATGCTTTAAAATTGCCTTACCCAAACTTGTATGCAACTTATCCAGCAGTTTCTCAAGATACTCTTCCTTGTTGACAAGCACGTCATACTCACACGCCTTGATCAATAGCGGTATCTTACCTATATCATGTATCAAGCCTGCTACCAGGGCCACATCAGGATCAAACTCAGTATGCGACTTGGCCTCTGCTGCAGCATAGGCCCCAACCTTTACCGAGTGTGCCCAGAGTTCATCCATACGCTGCTGAATGTTCGTCTTGGAAGTCTTAAACACCTCACGCATGGAAACAGAATAGATGGCATTCTTAACCTTCTGGAAGCCAATGCAGGTTATAGCCGGCCTGATGGATGTAACCGCATAAGAACGACCATAATATAAAGGACTGTTAGCATACCTAATGAGTCGCGCAGTAAGAGATGTGTCTTTAGAAATGACCTTCACCAGATCATTGGCAGAACTGTTACAGTCATTTATCACCATCAGAGCTTCGATAGCTATGGTTGGTATGGTAGGCAGCTTTAGCCTGTCTTTGCGCAGATCTTCTTCTAACTCTTTGACAAACTCCTTGACTGAGAAACCACCTGTCTCACGTTTCTCCCGTTCCTGTTCAGTTTCGGTAGTAATCTTGGTGCCATCAGATATGGTAAAAGTGGCTTTTGTCATCTTGTTAACCTGAGCCTATTCCTAACTTTAGGATAAAAAGGAGTAACACGGCTTATTCCACATAGTATTTAATAAAATAGTAAATACTCAGAAACATGCCAACAGCCACCACCAGTCGTTTCAGCCATCTGTCTGGAATCAGTCTGGCCAGCGGCACCCCTAGCAAGCCACCCAATACCGCACCAGAAAAAGCAAAAACAGTATGATTCCATGACACCAGTCCTGACAGACTCAACACCATAACAGAGATGGCGGTTACTATGGCCCCTAACAGGTTTTTCAAGGCATTATTTGTATGGATATCATGAACTCCTAGCATAAGCAGCCCACCTATCAACATAATGCCAAGTCCGGCCCCGAAGAACCCACCATAAACTGCTATAACAAACTCCACACCTCGTGTTATCAGAGCTGAGCCCTGCATCAAGCCTTTGCTTGCCTGTCGGTCTACCCATCTATTCATCCCCTTTCCAAAGGCAAATAACAGGGTAGCAAACAGGATCAGGAAAGGAATTAACATGGAGAACGCCTTGTTCCCCATGTAAGCAAGCAGCAGTGCTCCAACCGCACCACCACTCATTGCAACAACAATAGACCCTCTGATCCCATGGGGAAGCTGTCGTAACTCACGCCGATAGCCAAACGCTGCCAAGGCATGTCCCGGCCAAACAGCCACAGCATTTGAGGCATTGGCAACTACCGGTGGAATACCTGCACTAAGAAAGACCGGGAAGGTAAAAAAGGTCCCGCCACCTGCAACTGCATTACTGATCCCAGCCAGCACTCCAGCCAGAAACAGCAACAGCATCATCCATGGCTCAGGCATCGCAGAATGGTACGTTTACTGATGATGTGTTAACAGACCCTAGGTGAAGTGATCATCAAGGTTGGCACGACACAACACGGTGCGCATGGTTCCAATCAGTTTTAACAGCTCATCGTTACGCACACTGTAGAAAATCCTGTTGGCATCTCTTCGTGACACAACGATATTTTTATTCCGCAACTGCTCCAGGTGCTGTGAGATATTACTCTGTGAGGTACCGGCCTGTTCAACAATCTCCCCCACTGAAAGCTCTTTATCCCCTAGAGAACATAATATCTTCCAGCGCAGTGGATGAGCCATGGCCTTGAGCACATTGGCAGTCAGGGTTACATCTTCTCCAGGGACTTCGGGATCTTCAAAATCATGCATATCCAATCTCCAAACAATACTTTTTATACCTGCTCTGCAGCAGTAGTGTCTTCTTCCTTCACATATCCGGTCATATCCTTGGCAATACAGATAATGCCGCACACCTCTCCCGCATCATCACGCAGGGCGGTCCGGGAAAACAGTATCGGAACACGACGACCATCTTTTGCAATAAAACAGGCTTCAATCCGTTCTAAGGCTCCTGTCATTATCAGCGCCTCCAACCAGGTTCCAAAGAATGCTTCGGCCTGTTCCGGCTCCTCTTCTTCAAAAAAGTCACCGATATTCATACCTATCAGCTCATCACTATCATGTTTGAGCATGCGGCAGGCGGCAGGGTTTACCAGTGTTATTGCCCCCTCCATATCCAGCATCAACAGGGCTTCTCCCATATGCTGATAGATGTTCTCAATTCTCCTTTTTTCCTGGGCCAGTTCAGCGGTACGCTCCGCAACCTTGACCTCCAGAATACGATTCAGCTCCCGCTCTTTTTCTAGAATCCTGAAAGTTGAGCTGATCTTGTTAATCAGCTGGTTGTCATCGATCGGTTTCAGCAGATAATCCACCGCGCCTACATCGTAACCTTTTTTCTGGAACTCTTCGGTCTTGAAGGCCGCAGTAAGAAAGATAATCGGGATATCCTGGGTCTTCTTGCGAATCTTCAACATGGATGCAGTCTGAAATCCATCCATCTCTGGCATCTGCACATCCAGTATTATCAGATCAATCCCAGGTTCACTCAGGGCAATATCCAGAGCTTGCTGACCAGACGAAGCCTCTAAAACATCAGCAGCTGTATGCTGCTCGATCAGAGTTCGCAGGCTGTATAGATTGTGTTCGTTATCATCGACGATAAGCAGTTTAAAGCCAGAATATTTCTTCATAATGTGGTTTTCAGGTAACGAATAAGTAGTTGTTGCAGTTCTTCAGCCAGGATTGGCTTTGCAATAAAGTCACTGACGCCAGAGTCTTCAGCACTTTGGTATTCTTCCTCAGACTGTTCTGACATCATTGCTATTACTGGAAGTTCCTGTAGTTGTTTTATTCCACGTATGCGATTAATCGTACCATAGCCTTGATTTCCCAGCACCATAGGATCCATCAGCACCAGGCCACAGGCCCCTACATCATTAAGTGTATCGATGGCCTCATCCGCATCTCCCGCAGCCATAACCTGCAGCCCCCATCTCTCTAATAAAGGTGTGAGCATCAGCAGACTCTGTATATCACTGTCCATGATCAGGACGCAACATGGCTCAAATATAGGTTCAGCCGCAGTGTCCGCCAGACCCTGATTGCCATGTTCATCCTCCTGTCGCGGCTGCTCAATGTACTGAACCACACTGCCAGCCCGATCCAGTTCCTGCGGCAACAACACTGTAAACACTGAGCCATCACTTTCCCTGCTCCAGAGTACGATACGGCCTCCCAGCAGCTCTGCCAGGTTTTTACTGATGCTAAGACCCAGACCGGTACCCCCATATTTTCTACTGGTGGAGCCATCCACCTGTTGAAAAGCACCAAATACCACACTCAGCTTATGTACAGGGATTCCAATGCCAGAATCGATTACGGAAATGGCTACAGGCCGCACTGTGGCATCATCTCTGTCGTTACGATGCAAACGGATAATAACCCCTCCACTCTTGGTAAACTTCAGGGCATTGGAAAGAAAATTCTTCAGTATCTGGCCCAGCTTCTCCCGGTCTGAGATCATAATTTCAGGGGCATCACCCTCCTGCTCAAAGCTCAGACCAAGCCCTTTTGCATCAAATTGCGGCCGCATCAGGCCAATAACTTCATTTATCAGCTTGGATATTTCGAATTGGCGCAGATTGAATTTCATCTCCTGCGCCTCAATACGAGAAAGATCCAGAATATTGTCTATAAGCGACCTCAGATCCACTCCTGCTTCATGGATAACCTTGGTCTTCTCCGCCTGCTTGGGGGTTAGCTCTGATTCAGGATCATTCAGCAGTTTAGACAGAAGCAGTATCGAGTTCAGTGGTGTTCTCAGCTCATGGCTTACATTGGCAAGAAACTCAGACTTGTAACGGTTGGAATCCTCTAGTTTGGACGCATGCTCACGTAGTTCCTGCACATTACCGGCATACGACCTGGCAAGATCATTCAGATTATCGCCCAGCTGGTGCAGTTCCTGAGGACCAGCCCAGTCAAACTCCACACAGGCTTCGTTCTTTAATAGCCTGCGTATACCTTCAGTGAGCTCATTTCCGTAGCCACTTATACGCTTGGCATACCAGCGTGCTACCAGAAACACCATGATGATCAATACTAAAATAATACTCAGCACACGCGGAGTCAGGGCTTTTCTGAATGCCGCAACTGGCGAAGGGTCAACCTCTCTCCCCACCCAGACCTTGCCAAGCTTGTCAGTTTTAAACAGCGGCACCCAGATCATCTGGGAGTCACTACCTTTCCACAACGCCAGCTTGGACTCGGAGAAGAGATTCTCCAGGCCAGGAAAATCGTTGAAAGCGGAACCGGTTCCACTCTTTGGGCGCGCATCGGTGATATAGCTGCCATTACTGTTTACCCAGAGGGTATTCTCATAACCACGAGCCATATTACCCACATCCATATTCAATACCAGCATGCCTCCTGGAGAGATGCCACTGCTATCTGTCTGAACTACTGGACTGAACAGATGCATTGTCATAAGACGCCGTGAGTCTTCCAGGGATGTCCGGACATGCAGCATGACCGGGCTTACCAGGACAGCCCCTGATTCCATGGACATTGCCTCTTCCCTTAACTCCAGCGGGGGGATATCAGGAGTGTCAGGTGTCGCTCTCCACAACATGTTTTCCGGATCCCGTTCCAACCAGAACCTGGGCGTACCATTCACATCCAGATAGATAACCTGAAATATATCGGGCTTATCCCGAAGGATCAGCCATACCCACTCCGTATAGCGGGATATGGCCCATGCGACTCCCTGGCCCTCCCAGCCAGGTGGCACCACATCAGACTCCATCAACCTGGCCAGGATACGCGCCACCTCCTGGCGACTGGTAATATGATGGTCCAGATCCCGGAAATCTGATCTCAGGTTTTGTACATGTGCTTTTTGGTAAAACCCTTCCAGTTGGTGCATCACAAACGGAATATTGATCACAACCGCGGTCACCAGCGGCGCCATCCCGAACAGAAACAGAAATAGAAAAAAATAGGTGCGAAGCTTCATGTATTACCTGAAAGTAGTCATTCACTATGGTCCGGAAAGAGAAAAAACACACAATAACCGACCTGTATACCAAACAGCCACTCAATCATAACCTACTGGAACGCTTAACAATAAACCAAAGTTTTATACTAAGTCTGCAGATAGCAAAGGGCGCTTACCCTACAGGCTGGATTCAAGCCATGTAAACCTGTATGTTCCTTGCTGCATAAGAAATTCTTAATATCCTGAGTTCGATAGTGTATCGGGATGATATTCAGCAATATTAATGAGGCAAAAATGATTAATTGGAAAGCACTTATGATTGGCATCATAGCCATTCTGATACTTGCCCTGGCGACTCAGTTTGCATTTCTCATGACCGCCACCTGGCTCACAATCCTTAAAAACAGACAGGATATCGGGGCGCAGGACCTGCAAATGCTGATATACATTGCTGGGTTCATATTTGCCTCAATCACCCTGATTCCTGGGGGATTTATCACTGCATATATCAGCAAAACCAAGGTCATAACCCACTGTGCCATAGTGGGATTAGTGGCCACAGCCATCTCACTTTCAACCGCTCCTGACTCTGAGCACGCCACCAGCAAGGGCGCACTATTTATAATCCTGGGTACTGGCATGGTTATGCTGGGTGGCGTACTATGGAAGTGGTGGTCTGGGCGCACGAGTTCCTAGACCCCATTGGGGAACAGGCAAGGTAATAGGTGGCGGGATAACCAAAACAACCTATCTTTGGCTATACTTCCAGAAGGCCACTTGCCATAAATAATAACTGGCCCAGCGTGCTGGTGCCTGCCATAAACAATACAGATCCAGGAATATCTAGAGTATGAATAGCCCTGAACCTGAAGTCGTCGATATGTATAAGCTACTTCTAAGCGGTAACTTGGCAAAGTTCAACGAACTGCGGAGACAAGGTGCAGAGTGTGATCTGTGCAATATTGACCTGCGTGGTATGGATTTGAGGCAGTTGGACGCAAGGGGACTGGATTTGACCAATGCCTTTCTGCGCCAGGCCGACCTACGCGGGGTGGATTTTTCACAAACCATACTTAATGGCGTGAGTATCAGTGGCGCCAAGATTTCAGGAACGATGTTCCCAGTTGAATTGAGCGCTGAGGAGATCAACCTGTCTCTGCTGCATGGCACCCGCATGCGTTATCGTTAACAGGCATACCCTCTTCTACCGGAGGGAGCATCTGCCCCTCAAAGAGTCAGCACCGCCACTCAGGCAGTTTCCCCTTCGTCTCCAGCCTTTTCATCACCAGCCAGTGCCGCCTCTTCTTCGGCCTCTCTGGCAGCGGCAATGATGGCCTCGAGCTCAACGATCATAGCTGCAGCTGCTTCCCCCTGCTCATAATCACCATGATTCAGGACATCGTTCAGCAGATCACGGGACTCCACGGTCTCTTTCTGGTCAATCAGGGCTCGTGCCTGCTGTAGTTTTTCATTCAACAGCTCTTCGTATTCCCCATCATCATCGTACTCACCGAGATCGCAGCCTTCGTCATCATCATCTTCATACATCTTTTTCTACCTCATCACTCTCGTCTGGATCCGCATCAACATTACCAAGCTCAAGGTCCAACTCCTCCTCTGTCATGGGAGTAAAACGGTCTTTATCGAACATATGCTCCCCATCCAGCGACAGCATATCATCAGTGGATTCGGTTATGACCTCTTCCTCGACCTCTGAATCATCCTGTGGCTGAAGTTCAACCATCTCCGACGCGGCAATCCCGGCGGTTTGGGGCTGGCGTCGTGGTTTTTTTTTCGGTTTAGCTGTGCCAGATTCCGCAGAAACTCCGGTATCCGCCCCAGTAGTGCCGCCACCGGCGTCATCTGGATCTTCTGGTGTTTCAGTATCGCACTCTTCCCTCTCTTCCTTGTTCCGTTGCATCATGCGAGAAAAGAAAATGCCAAACTCAAACAGCACCAGCATCGGCAGGGCCAGAAGGGTCTGAGAGATAACATCTGGTGGAGTTAGTAGCATACCAACACAAAATGCGCCTACAACTATATATGGGCGCTTCTCAGCCAGACTGTCTGGCGTGGTCATCCCCATGGATACCAGGATGATGGTGGCAATTGGTACCTCAAATGCCATACCGAAGGCAAAGAACAGGGTCAGGACAAAATCCAGGTATTTACCAATATCCGTGGCAACAGTTACCCCATCTGGTACGGTGCCGGTGAGAAAACCGAATACCAATGGAAACACCACGTAGTAGGCG
Organism: Chromatiales bacterium; assembly: GCA_028278145.1. Lineage (GTDB taxonomy): Bacteria > Pseudomonadota > Gammaproteobacteria > Chromatiales > Chromatiaceae > JAAGZL01. Next base: position 87,007 of record JANQEV010000108.1, read on the forward strand.
AACACCATTCCGGTATAAAACAGGATGGTACTGGAGACCACCAGCGGTACCACCATGCGCTTCTCATGTTTATACAGTCCAGGTGCAATAAACGACCAGAGCTGAAACAGGGAGTAGGGCATAGAGATAAACACCGCCGCTACCAGGCTCAACTTGAATGGAGTCAGAAAGGGTGACGCCACCTCGGTGGCAATCATGCTGGTCCCGTCCGGCAGATGAGCCATCAGGGGACTAGCCACCATGATGTAGATATCATTGGCCCATGGAAACAGACAGAGAAAGATCAATAAGACAACAGCTACGATCCGAATCAGGCGGTCGCGCAATTCCACCAGATGGGTGACGAAGGGTTGCTCCTTCAGCTTGTTATATTCCTGCTCGGTATCTTGGGTCATGCTACACAGGGTTCTTGGGTGATTCGCTCGCGCCTGTATCTGGCGCGTCTGTGGGCTCTGCTTGTGATTCCTGATCGTCAGATTTAGCGTCGGCAAGATCTACACCGGTCTGCTCCTTGAACTGATTCATGGCGTCTTCGGTATCTGTGATGACCGATTCCAGGGGATCCTCCATAATTTTCTTCTGCTCTTCTACGATCCGCTTCAGCTCATCCGCCTTCATTTCACGATCGATCTCGGTCTTAATGGATCCGATCATGGCGCGCCCCTTACCCAACCACTTGCCTGCGGTATAGGCCAGCTTGGGCAAACGTTCTGGCCCAACCACCAGTAACGCCACCAGGCCAATTATCATCAACTCCCAGAAACCGATATCAAACATAACGCGGGTATAACTCGATTGCGAAAAACTACCAGCTAAGGCTGGAATCAGGAATTATTCTTATCTTCTGGCACTTCTGAGACTTTCTCTTCAGTTACCTCACCTTCGATAACGCTCTCTTCTTCATTTTTCTCCAGCTTGGCAGCCTCGGCCTCTTTCTCGCTGTCGGTCACTGCTCCTTTAAAACCCTTGACTGCGTTACCCAGGTCAGATCCAATATTCTTCAAACGCTTGGTGCCAAACAACAACAATACGATTACCAGAATAATCAATAACTGCCAGACACCTATTCCACCAAAACCCATTGTCTTCTCCACTCTTTAGAACTTGACCCGCATGCTCTAACAACACCCAGGCCTACAAGCTACAGACCCTTGCGGGTCACCTAATTATCATAATGTGGCCGATAATAACCGAAAATCGGCCTCGGCGCAGAATTTAGTTGTAAATTCAACGCTGAAGTTCCAGCTGACTGCTATCCAGATTCACGCTGATTCTTCTCTTCCAGTCCAGAAAGCCCGAAACGCCGATCCAGCTCCGCCAGGACCTGCTGGGCACTCAATCCCTCTCGGGCCAGCAGCACCATGGTGTGAAACCAGAGATCTGCCACCTCATAGACAATCTTCTCTTTATCTCCATCCTTGGCGGCCATCACCGTCTCTGTGGCCTCCTCGCCGATCTTTTTCAGGATGGCATCCAAACCTTTGTGGTATAGATTTGCCACGTAGGAAGAGTCCGGATCAGCCCCTTTGCGCTGTTCCAGAACCTCTGTCAACCGGGATAGAATCTGATCACTCATATCATCTGTATCTTTTAAGAATACCGAATAACTTTTTCGCAGTTTCCGGCGTGGTTATCCCCTTGCCAGACAGAATCTGTGCCGGCCTTATTCCCTTGGTGCGATAGTACCCTGCATTATCTCCATGTTCGATCTTCAGTGCTGCACCATCCAGCGTGATACCGACAAACAGACCACGGCTACGCGAGTAAGAGTAGACCTCTGACCCTGAAGTAAAGTTAGTTCCGGCAGATGCCTTGCGTCCCACCGGACCCGCAGCTACCGAAGCATCGGCACCAAGAGTAAACTTACCGGAAATAATATTATTGATGCTCTTTCTGTTTTTGAACACCAATACAACATCCGTGGATTGAGCACCTATCTGCCAGCCAATGCTGCCACCCGACACAGAAATAAACAGTGGATTACTCCAGGCTCCATTTGCCTTGCGGACCATGGCTACACCTTTACCATAGCGACCACCGATAACCAGACCCACCTTTACCACTGAAGGGATGATGGCTATGGCTTTGGCATTACGCAGCAGGGTTGGCGGTATTCCCTTTTCCGGTATCCTGGTAATGGTCTGCAGGACCTCCAGTACCTCGTACATCTTGGCGTCCTGATCACCAACAGCAGCCGCTTCTCTTGCATCAACGCCCATTAGCATAAATGCCAAAAGAACCGTTGCCAGTTGTCGCATCACATCACCCCCCCTGGGTTGTGACATCCATTTCAGGTCAAAGCCGGACTTCAACTCCACGTTCTGCCATATAGCGCTTGGCCTCGCCTATACTGTACTCGGCAAAATGAAAAATACTAGCGGCCAATACCGCATCGGCTCCGCCCTGATCCACGCCATCCACCAGATGCTGGAGTTCACCTACACCGCCTGACGCAATAACCGGTATCGAAACCGCGTCACTGATAGCGCTGGTCAATGCCAGATCAAATCCAATCTTGGTGCCATCGCGATCCATACTGGTGAGCAGAATCTCGCCGGCGCCATACTCCACCATCTTGCGCGCCCACTCTATGGCATCCAGACCGGTTGGTTTGCGTCCACCATGGGTAAATATCTCCCACTTCAGGGGTTCACCTTCACCGCTCACCTGCTTGGCATCGATGGCCACCACGATACACTGGGAACCGAAGCGGCTGGTGGCCTCTTTCACGAACTCGGGATTGAACACAGCGGCAGTATTGATGGCTACCTTGTCAGCCCCGGCATTCAGCATGCGGCGCACATCGTCACAGGTACGGATTCCGCCACCCACGGTTAGAGGTATGAACACCTCACTGGCCACTTGCTCCACCACATGCACGATGGTATCGCGATCATCTGAGCTTGCGGTTATATCCAGGAAGGTGATCTCATCGGCACCCTCTTCGTTGTAGCGCCGCGCCACCTCCACCGGATCACCGGCATCGCGGATCTCTACAAACTTGACGCCCTTGACCACACGACCTGCATCCACGTCAAGGCAGGGTATAATACGTTTGGCTAACATAGTTAAGACACCTAAAAAAACATTATGGCCACGAATACACGCAAATAGACGCTATTTCCAAGTCATCATTTGCGTTTATTGGCGTTCATTTGCGGCTAACAAATCATTTACTCAGCTCGTCAGCCAGTTTCTGGCCGGCGGCAAAATCCAGGGTACCTTCATAGATTGCACGCCCGGTGATGGCACCCATTATATTGTCGGTATCTGCATCACACAGCGCCTGTATATCATTGATATCAGTGATACCGCCGGAAGCCACCACTGGGACAGTGATGGCGTTAGCCAGAACTGCGGTGGCCTCCACATTGGGGCCTGTGAGCATACCGTCACGACCGATATCGGTATATACAATGGCGGACACGCCATCATCCTCAAACCGTTTGGCAAGGTCCGTAACATTATGTTCCGTGATGGTAGCCCAGCCATCAATGGCCACCATGCCATCTTTGGCATCCAGACCGACTATTACATGCCCCGGGAACTCCTTACAGGCACGACCCACGAACGCCGGATCATTCACTGCCTGGGTGCCGATAATGGCAAAATCCACCCCGGCCTTGAGATAGGCCTCGATGGTCTTTTCATCCCGGATGCCACCGCCCACCTGGATTGGCAGGTCAGGATAGGCCGCACCTATAGCCTGAATTACGCCACCGTTTACCGGCTCACCGGCAAAGGCCCCATTCAGGTCTACCAGATGCAGACGCCGTCCACCGGCATCCACCCAGCGCTTGGCCACATCCACCGGGTCATCGGAAAAGATGGTTTCATCATCCATGCGCCCCTGACGCAGTCGAACGCAGCGTCCATCCTTTAGATCAATGGCAGGTATCAACAACACGATTCATATCCTCAGATATTCCAATTAATAAAGTTGCGCAGCAGGCGCAGACCGGCATCCGCGCTCTTCTCCGGATGAAACTGGGTAGCAAACAGGTTATCCCGGGAGATCACACTGGCAAAGGTGGCGCTGTAGTCAGTGGTGCCGGCAGTCAGATCATTCTCAGCCGGGTCTACGTAGTAACTGTGTACAAAGTAGAAACGACTATCCTGATCGATACCATCCCATAGCGGATGTGGATGCAACTGCCGTACCCGATTCCATCCCATGTGTGGGATCTTCATACGTTGGCCGTGGTCATCCACGCCTTCTGGGAAGTGACGCACCTTACCTGGGTAGAGTCCGAGCAGATCGGTACCGCCGTTCTCATCACTGAACTCCATCAGTACCTGCAGACCCATGCAGATACCAAAAAACGGCTTGCTGTGTGCCGCATCCAACACCGCCTGGTTCAAATGATGATCAGAGATGGCTGCCATACAGTCGCGGGCTGCTCCCTGGCCTGGAAACACCACCCTGTCGGCAGACTTGATCAATTCAGGATCGTCCGTGACATACACCCGGTCACCCGTATCTGCCACATGTTCTATGGCCTTGGATACAGAACGCAGGTTACCCATGCCATAGTCAATGACTACAATCGATTTCGACATCAGTTTACTATCCGAAATTTGTTAATGATCAGAGGGATCCTTTGGTGGACGGAGTAATTCCCTCCATACGCGGATCCGGCTCCAGCGCCATGCGCAGGGCACGACCAAAGGCTTTGAATACAGTCTCGGCAATGTGATGGGCATTACGTCCGCGCAGACAATCCACGTGCAAGGTGACTCCGGCGTGATTCACGAATCCCTGGAAGAATTCGTAGAACAGTTCGGTATCGAAATCACCAATTGTGGCCCGTGGAAACTCAACCGCGAACTCCAGCCCGGCCCGCCCGGAGAAATCAACTACCACCCGAGACAGTGCCTCATCCAGGGGTACATAGGCGTGCCCATAACGGCGGATCCCCTTTTTGTCGCCCACGGCCATAGCCATGGCCTGGCCCAGACAGATACCAAGATCCTCAGCGGTGTGGTGCCCATCGATGTGCAGATCACCCTCAGCCTGAACGGTGATATCCATCATGCCATGACGAGCCACCTGATCCAGCATGTGCTCCAGAAACGGCATTCCAGTTGTAAGTGAGGACTCACCCTTACCATCAAGATCCAGACTGACTCTGATCTTGGTCTCCAGGGTATTGCGCTCTATCTCGGCGCTTCGCTGCATGTTTATGTTCCACCTATATTGTGAGACCTGGTTAACCACTCGAGGTTATTACGGCCGACGCTAGCGGCCAAAAGGGGCATTTTATGCGAAACCGGGGATAATTGCAGGTGTCTTGAGCCAACTTAAACAGGTAGACAGGCTGGACCTAGTAGTTACTACTATCACTCAAGTCTGCAGCCAAAAGGTAACCGGGCCGTCATTGGTCAGGGACACCTGCATATCAGCACCAAACAGGCCCTTCTCCACTATGGCATGCTGCTCCCTAGCAAGGGCAAATACATGATTGAACAGATACTGCCCATCATCCGGTTTTGCCGCACCGGAAAAACCCGGTCGATTGCCCTTCCTGGTGTCTGCAGCCAGGGTAAATTGCGGTACCAGCAATAAACCACCAGCCGTGTCCTTCAGGCTTAGATTCATCCGATCATCCGCGTCGGGAAACACCCGGTAGCTCAAAATACGCTCCAGCAGGCGTTCGGCCTTGGTCTCAGTATCCTCGCGCTCCACTCCTATCAACACCAGAAGACCAGGACCAATCTCACCAACCACCTCATCTTCCACTTCTACCCTGGCCTGGGTGACCCGTTGCAGCAGTCCAATCACCCTAGTTCACCTGCGAAAAAATCTGTCGCCTGCACCAACGCCTGACCTATGCCTGGCTCATCTGCAGAGTGGCCGGCGTCATCTATTATCCTCAGTTCACTACTTGGCCAGGCCTGGTGCAGCTCCCAGGCAGACTCCATGGGGCAGATCAGATCATAACGCCCCTGAATGATGATCCCAGGGATATCAGAGATCTCATGGATGTTGTCCAATAGCTGGCTGGGTTTGAGAAATGCATTATTGACAAAGTAATGGCTCTCGATACGAGCCAGACTCAGGGCTACGTAAGGATCGCTGAAGTGGTGAATAATCTCTTTGGTGGGCATCAGGCTGGCTGTTCTTGCCTCCCATAGTGACCAGGCCTTGGCCGCAGCCATACGGGCCAGTTCATCCTTTCCAGTAAGACGCTTGTAGTAGGCATGCAACATATCCCCCCGCTCAGATTCTGGCACAATGGACAGATAGTCCTGCCAGTAATCTGGAAATATGCGGTTCGCCCCCTCCTGGTAAAACCATTCGATCTCATGCTTGCGACACAGGAATACTCCCCGCAGGATCAATCCCAGAACCCGCTTGGAATGGGCTTCGGAATAAGCCAGGGCCAGGGTGGAGCCCCAAGAGCCTCCGAACACCACCCATTCATCTATACCCAACAGCTCCCGGATATTTTCAATATCTGAGATCAGGCGGCGTGTATCGTTTGCCTCCAGTTCAGCATGGGGTGTGGAACGACCACAACCACGCTGGTCGAACAGAATGATGCGGTATCGGTTTGGATCAAAGAAACGACGATGATGTGGCTGGCAACCGGCGCCTGGACCACCATGCAAAAACAGGATAGGGATGCCTTCCGGTTCACCAGACTCCTCAATATACAGAGTATGGATATCATCTACACGCAACTGATGCGTTACATAAGGTTTAATTTCCGGATAAAAGGCCCCCATGAATTAGAGTGTAGCGGGGTAAGCACCTCAGGTCACCCGGGAGTTTGTAAGAATTTTCCTACAAAGAAAGCAGGAAAGGAGTACACAAACTGTAATATTGTTATGGCAGTATCACTATGTCGCCTTATAACGGATCAAAGAACAACGTCAGGGAAGAGTCTTACGGACGGGACACTCGATAAGCCAACCAAGCTCGGCGACACAACCCCGGTGGCATGGAATGCCTCGGGGTTCGTTTTTTCTCCAGGAAAAACTACTCTCCCTTCTTGTCCCGCGATTCTCTTTTACGCTCATGCTCTTTTAGAAAGCGCTTACGGATGCGAATATCACTGGGAGTAATCTCCACCAGTTCATCTTCCTCGATGAACTCCAGGGCCTGCTCTAGCGAAAACTTGATGGGTGGCGTCAGGGCTATGGCATCATCTTTGCCAGAGGCACGAATATTGGTCAGCTGCTTGCCCTTCAACGGATTGACCACCAGATCGTTATCCCGGGAGTGAATGCCCACAATCTGCCCTTCATACACCTCGTCCCCTGGCGAGGAGAACATCCTGCCCCGCTCCTGCAGATTGAACAGGGCAAATCCCAACACCTTGCCCTGACCATTGGAGATCAGCACCCCATTCTTACGTGGCGCGATACCGCCTTGCTGGGCTGGACCATAGTGGTCAAACACATGGTACATAAGACCGGTGCCTGAGGTCGTGGTCATAAACTCGGTCTGAAATCCAATCAGGCCGCGCGAAGGAATGATGTAGTCCAGGCGCACCCGCCCTTTACCATCAGGCACCATATCCTTGAGTTCACCTTTGCGGGTACCCAATGCCTCCATCAGAGATCCCTGATGCTGCTCTTCCACATCCACGGTAAGTTGCTCATAGGGCTCGCATACCTCACCATCGATCTCGCGAAAGATCACCTCAGGACGGGAAACCGCCAGTTCAAAACCTTCACGCCGCATGCTCTCCAATAACACAGAAAGGTGCAGCTCACCACGCCCGGAAACCTTGAATTTCTCCGGATCGGTACCTTCCTCCACCCGCAACGCCACGTTGTGGATCAGTTCGGTCTCCAGGCGCTCTTTTAATTGGCGTGACGTCAGGTATTTACCCTCTTTACCGGCAAAGGGAGAGGCGTTGACCTGGAAGGTCATGGAGACCGTGGGTTCATCCACACTGAGTGCCGACATGGCTTCTATGTGGTCTGGATCACACAGGGTATCAGAGACATTTGGGGCCTCAATACCGGTGATGGCAATGATGTCGCCAGCACTAGCCTGCTTCACCTCATGCCGCTGCAGACCCATGTAGCCATAGACCAGCCCAACCTTGGCCTTGTGCTCTTCCCCATCATACTTGGATACGACCACCTGTTGGTTTGGCTTTACCGTACCCCGGGTAACACGCCCCACAGCGATGGCACCCACATAGCTGTTGTAATCCAGGTTGGACACCTGCATCTGGAACGGACCATCCGGATCCACATCAGGGATGGGGCAATGCTCAACTATGGCCTCAAACAGTGGCGTCATGTCACCCTCAGTTACATCATCCTCCAGCCCGGCATAACCATTGATAGAAGAGGCATAGATAATAGGGAAATCCAGCTGCTCATCAGAGGCACCCAGGCGATCGAACAACTCAAACACCTGATCTATGACCCAGTCCGGGCGTGAGCCTGGCTTGTCAATCTTGTTCACCACCACAATAGGACGCAGGCCATGACTGAATGCCTTCTGGGTCACAAATCTGGTCTGGGGCATGGGCCCCTCCTGGGCATCCACCAGCAGCAGGACCGAATCCACCATGGAGAGCACCCGCTCCACCTCCCCACCAAAATCTGCGTGGCCTGGGGTATCTACAATGTTTATCCGGTAGTCGTTCCAGGTAATGGCAGTATTCTTGGAGAGAATGGTGATTCCACGCTCCTTCTCCTGGTCATTGGAATCCATCACCCGTTCCACTTCACCGAAGCGATCCCCCAGGGTGCCAGATTGCTTGAGCAGTTCATCCACCAGGGTGGTCTTGCCATGATCTACATGGGCGATGATGGCAATATTGCGGAGCTTGGTAATCACTTTAGGGGTTCCCCTGGCGAAAAAGCGAGGGATTATAGCGGAATATCAGCGCAATTGCAGACTAGCGATCTTTTATGGAGACTCATTACAGGCAGCCTATAACTAACCCACCACTAGGTTATGCCTCATTCATTAAGTAAAATCTTCATCTATTCAGCTATCACCATGTTGTAAAAGGGATTATTATCTTATCCACATTTCCTGTGGATAACTCTGTGTAAAAAAGCTCTCAATTGACCTGCACACCCCATGGACAGTGGTGTGTAAACAAATTGTAAAAAAACTGCACAATTACAATATTCTTTTTCTTATCAATAAGTTATCAGCCATACACTGAAACATTGATCATTATGTTGGAAAAAAACCATAGAGATATTGCAAAGAAGTTTCATATGTGCATAACTGCAATTCAGCCCAGTAAATCATCTGATATATATGGTTTTTTCCAATTCCAGACCCCAAAACAGTGCACAGAAGCTAAAAACCACTTGGACATCCACAATCTGTTTTGAAAGAATACTGCCAATTCCAAGGCCACAGACAACCCATACCTGACCGTGAAACGATCCCTACCCCTCTTTATACTGCTGCTGATTTCCTGCTCTGTGCAGGCTGAGCCGCGCTACATTACCGACCAGACACATATCACCATGCGTGCTGGCGAGGGGACCAATCATAAGATTCAGCGCATGCTTGCTGCCGGCGAACAGGTGGAGTTTATATCCAGTAACAAAAAATCCGGTTACTCCAAGATCCGCGACTCCAGGGGCAGAATAGGCTTTGTGCTTACCAGGCAGCTGATGAAACAACCCAGTGCCAGGGAACGGGTGGCGGTAGCAGAGCAGCGATACGCCGAAATGAAACAGCGCATGGAAACATCCGTACAGCCATTTCTGGAACTGCAGGAGAGGCACCGGGAGCTGAAAGCAGAGTACAACAAGCTGCAGTCAACCAGCGGCAACCTGGACACTGAGCTTAAACAGATAAAAGAGATCTCAGCAGATGCCATTCGCATATCTGAAGAACGCAAGAAGCTGCGTAAACAACTGGCCACGCAAACCTGGGAACTTGAAAACCTGAAGCAGGAAAATCAGGAACTGAAGAATGATCAGGCCCAGTACTGGTTTCTGGTTGGCGCCGGCGTGATCATCCTGGGGATCATCATCGGAATGATCCTGCCCCGCCTACAGACCCGCACCAGTAAGCAGAACTGGTAAGCAATACGCTAGCCTTCCCAAGACAATATTTTGCCACAAATAAACGCAAGTAGTGGTGCACGGATGCACCGTTTACGGACCTAAGGATGGAATAAACACAAATGCTTATGATAGGTTGTGGTAATTAGATTAAGTAGCGTAGGCCAGAATAAGCGCAAGCGTTTCTGGCGATATATCAGGTTCTGTTGTTAATAACCCGTTTTGCCGGGAACGCTACGCTTATCCCGGCCTACATGTCTGGAATCGATTCAGTAAAACAACAATAATCTTAGCGCTTATTCGCATTCATTTGCGGCTAATTCATCCTGAATCAACCACGTTTTAGCTGAGACAGATCCCGCACCGCACCCCGGGCGGCACTGGTAGTCAATGCTGCATAGGCCTGCAGGGCCTGAGATACCACACGCTCACGATTTTCTGGCTGCCAGGCATCACTACCTTTGGCCTCCATGGCACTGCGGCGGGAAGCAAGTTCATCATCGCTAACAGCTATGTTGATGGCCCGCTCCGGGATATCGATCTCAATAGTGTCACCCTCTTGCACCAGACCGATGTTTCCGCCTTCGGCAGCCTCAGGAGAACAGTGGCCGATGGAGAGCCCAGAGGTGCCACCGGAAAAACGACCATCGGTGATCAGGGCACAGGCGGCACCCAGACCCTTGGATTTCAGGTAGCTGGTAGGATAGAGCATCTCCTGCATCCCAGGCCCGCCCTTGGGCCCCTCGTAGCGAATAAGCACCACGTCACCAGATTTGATCTGATCGTCCAGAATGGCCTCTACGGCAGCCTCCTGGCTCTCAAAGATACGCGCTGGACCACTGAACTTAAGAATAGAGTCATCCACACCTGCAGTCTTTACGATACATCCGGCCTGGGCCAGATTGCCGTAGAGCACCGCGAGACCACCATCCTGACTATAGGCGTGCTCTTTATCTCGAATGCAGCCACCCTCACGATCCAGGTCCAGATCGGGCCAGCGACAATCCTGGCTGAATGCGGTCTGGGACGGGATGCCTGCCGGACCTGCCAGATAACGGCTGCGCGCCTCAGCATCATCACTACGGCCTATATCCCACTTGGCCAGTGCATTACCCAGATTGCCGCTGTGGACTGAGCCGGCATCGGCATGCACCAGTCCGGCCTTCTCAAGCTCACCCAGGATACTCAGTACACCACCGGCGCGATGCACATCTTCCATATGGTACTCCTGAGTGGAAGGGGCCACCTTGCTCAGATGGGGGACCTTGCGTGACAGTCGGTCAATATCCTCCATGGTGAACTCCACCTCGGCCTCATGAGCTGCAGCCAACAGATGCAGCACGGTATTGGTGGAGCCACCCATGGCAATATCCAGACACATGGCATTTTCAAAGGCCTCGAAGTTGGCCACACTGCGCGGCAGCACTGAGGCGTCATCCTGTTCATAGTAGCGACGAGCCAGATCCACACACAGTCTTCCCGCCTCCAGGAACAGCTCTTTACGATCGGCATGGGTTGCCAGCAGGGATCCGTTTCCAGGTAGACTCAGACCCAGGGCCTCGGTAAGACAGTTCATGGAGTTGGCAGTAAACATGCCGGAACAGGAGCCACAGGTGGGACATGCAGAACGCTCGATGGCGGCAACATCCTCATCCGACTCTGTGTCATCCACAGCCATCACCATGGCATCCACCAGATCCAGCTTCAGATCTTTATCGTGCAGTTTGGTCTTGCCTGCCTCCATGGGTCCGCCAGAGACAAACACCGTAGGTATATTGAGACGCAGGGCTGCGTTCAACATCCCGGGAGTGATCTTGTCACAGTTGGAGATACAGACCATGGCATCGGCGCAGTGTGCGTTGACCATGTATTCTACCGAATCAGCGATGATGTCCCGTGACGGCAGAGAGTAGAGCATGCCACCGTGCCCCATGGCGATACCATCATCAATGGCAATAGTGTTGAACTCCTTGGCTACACCACCAGCCTGTTCAATCTCGCGCGCCACCATCTGCCCCAGATCCTTGAGATGCACATGCCCCGGCACAAACTGGGTAAAGGAGTTAACCACAGCAATAATAGGCTTTTCAAAATCATCATCGGTCATGCCGGTGGCACGCCACAGAGCCCGGGCTCCAGCCATATTACGGCCCTGAGTGGTGGTTCGGGAACGGTATTGGGGCATCTCTATCTCCACAACAGATTAAAACCGCCTGGCGTCAATACTCCTGGCGAATGTATTTGGGAATCTCTGATTCAGGATTCTAGCGGCACTAAAAGAACCACTAAAGGGATTATCCAACTTTTTATGGATCAGATACATCCCTATACAGGGAAAACCAGGTATTCAGAGTGGATAAGCGTACACCTAACCACCACTGCAAAACCCACTTAAGGCCTACTTTTTATTTGCAGATAGCCTTACACTCGCTACCGTCTGCAGTGCAATCCATACTCATCTGCATGCCTTTGGGTTTAGCATTGGGAATAGTGCAAGTTTGTCGGGTGCGCAGGGTAAAGATAGTTCCTTCCTCATAGGAACAGGTTATCTTATCCATCCTCCCCCTCTGCAACAGGCTCATGGAGACCAGTTTGCCGGCCTTTATTTTTTCTGCCGGCATATTACAGGTCACATACCCCAGATACTCTCCATCAGCTGACTCCCACAGGGCAGTGTTTTTTACCTGTTTGAACATAGCATAGGTCTTACAGAACCCCTTGGCATGTGGATTCTCTTTCTTGGTATCACGGGAACCACAGGTGGAAAAAAACATTTTCTCGAGTGCCTTCTCTGTCGGGCAGTCAGCCACCTGCCTGACCTGGGTGATATCCGGGCAGGTATATATACTCTCTGCCCATACCGGTTGAGCCAGCAGGATTGCTGTTATTGAGAGAACAGTGAGACTGAATTTGGATATCATGGCGTACTCCGTTGCAACTGGTTAGGTAACTCGTTCAAGGATGTGAAGCATAGAAAATACGACCTATAGATTCAAGGCCAAAGGTGTCATCTATATTGATGTTTATGGATTTCTCTAGCGCTCAGTCAACTTCAGCTCAATACGCCGGTTACGACTGAATGCAGCTTTGGTCTTTCCTCGGTCCAGAGGATGAAACTCTCCAAAACCTGTAGCTGCGAGCCGTCCAGGATGAATCCCTTCCTGGACCATAAAATTGACGATAGAGAGGGCCCGGGCGGTAGACAACTCCCAGTTGGAGGGAAATTCTTCAGTATTAATAGGGTTAGTGTCGGTATGTCCATCCACTCGCAGGATCCAATTTATATCTTTTGGTATCTTTTTGGTTACCGTCTTAAAGGTTGCTGCCAGCTTCTTTAGCTGCTGGATACCTGGCCCTTCAAGTTCAGCCGAGCCGCTGGCAAACAGCAGTTCAGACTGAAACAGGAAACGGTCACCCACCACTCTAATATCAGGATGATCTCCCAGCACATCACGCAGGCGCCCAAAGAACTCGGAGCGGTAACGGCTGAGCTCCCTCACCTTGCTTGCCAGCTCACGATTCAGCGCAACAGTGAGACGGTTCACTTCCGTCTGCTGCTTATTCACCTGGCTGGCAGACAGCTTCAACTCGGCCCTGAGTTTTTCTATCTCATCCCGCTGCATGGAGAGGGTTGATTTGGTCTGGGCCAGCTGCTTCCATTTCAGCAGCAGCTGCTCATCTTTAAGATCCAGGTCCTTTACCTGCTTTGCCAGCTCCTTGTCCTTCAGCTTAAGCAGATCATCCCTTTGTGCCAGTTGGGCCAATAACTGGCGTAACTGCTTCTCTTTCTCAGCAGTAAGCTTTTTCTCATCGGCCAGGGCCTGATCCACATTGGCCAACAACTCTCTGAGTTCCTGCAGCCGTATATCCTTTTTATCTATATCCACCTGTGCCAGACGGGTACGCTCCTCCTCGTCTGACAGCTTCAGGGCCAGGGCTTTGGAGCGATCACGCTCTGCCATCAGCTCATCACGATTCAGAGTCAGGGTGGCAGTAAGCTCTGCCACTTGACTGCGCAGCTTATCTCGCAGCGCCTCAAGCTGTGCTATCTCATCTACTTTACTGGCAATTTCATCTGTCTTGCTGGCAATCAGCAGTTTATCCTGCGCAGTCTGCTCAGAAGCCTGCTTAAGCTCCTTTTCCTTCTGTTCCAGGGCCAGAGCAATATTGGCAAGCCTGGTCTCAAGTTCCTGGCGAAAAGTACGCAGGGCAGAGATATCCTCCTGCAGACTGGCGATATTACGCAGCTTGAGCTCCAGCTCCTTCTGCAGTTGCTCCATTTCCAGTAGAGCCGCTTGCAGCTTCTGATCCAGGATGTCCCGCTCTTGCGTGGTGGTACGCAGGTCTTTATCCAGACGATCCCGTTCCAGTGAAGTGGCACGCAGGTTTTTATCCAGCTCACCGATGCGCTTGAGTCGGGTAGCACTCTTGTGCCGTTCCATTACCAGATCACCACTGAGTACATCCAACTCCTGATGTAGCTGGTATAACTCCTTATTCCGCCCCATCAGGATATCGGTGAGAAAGAACTGCCCCACCACAAAGATCAGTAACATGAAGATAAACACGAGCAGCACCGAGGCCAGGGCATCTACAAAGCCTGGCCAGACATTCACATCACTGCGAGTGCGGCGGGATCTAGAATACATATTTGACCCGTATTATTCTCCGCAAGAACTCTGGATAAATGTTCACATAACTACTCATGTTGTCCTGGGGATCTGCGGCCATCTATTTTTTCTTACCAATGGCATGAGAGAGCATTCGTATTTCATCCCGCAGCTCATCCATTAACTGCGAGCGACCTGTGGAAATCTCACTCAGCACCCTGGTCATATGCACATCCACGTTACGGATATGCTGACGAATCTCTTCATCCCCGGCCCAGCCATCTGCTGCCAGATCCACCAGGCGCGCGATGGCCGGCTGCATCTCCATCTGGTTCTTGCTCAGACTTAAGATCACCTTCTGCTCAGCGCGGATCTGATCAGTAAGCTCAGCCACCCTCTCGGTCAGCTCGGTCTGCTTATCGATAGTCTCGCGCCGGTCCTCCTCTCCGCGAGCCACTACCCGTTGCAGCTTATCCAGGTTCCCCGCCGTCTTCTCCAGCAGTGCCTCAGTAAAACTGGACATGGTTTGCTGCTGGGCTTCGCCACTACCGAGAAGACCACTTGGCAGATGAGTCAGCTCAGACAGCCACTCTTCCAGGTCATTGAAAAAACGGTTCTGGGCATGGCCTGACTGGAGATCCAGGAAACCTACCACCAGGGCCCCGGCCAAACCAAACAGGGAGGAGCTGAAAGCGGTACCCATGCCAGACAGTGGCCCCTGCAGATCACGTGTCAGGGCATCGAAAGATTTACCCATGTCATCATCACCACCAGCCGACAAGCCAGCAATAACATCTGCAACTCCGGTAACCGTATCCAACAGACCCCAGAAGGTTCCCAACAGCCCGAGGAAGATCAACAGTCCAGTGAAGTAACGCGAAATATCCCGCGACTCATCCAGGCGCATGCGAATCCCATCCAACAGGGAGCGCATGGTAATGGCCGACATCAGGAATCCTTCCTTATTACGTCCGATCAGCATCTTGGCAATAGGCAACAACATCCTTGGCTCCGGCCCACCCTTTTCTTTGGCGGTCTTCTCGGAGTAGGACCTAATCCACACAATATCCGGACTTAGCGCAAACACCTGGCGGAAGTTGATGATGATACCAATCAGCAGTACACCCAGGATCATTCCGTTGAACACCCTGTTGGCGAAAAACGCAGATTGCAGCGGTTGAAACAGTATTATGCCCAAGACCATAACAGCCAGAAGAAACAGCGACATCCAGATCAAGGCAGGCTTAGTATCATTCACGTTTGGTAACCCTTGTTATTGCCCGTAACATAAGTAAAGAAGCATACCACCTTGCAACAGATGGGTGGAGCGTGTTTTTTTTAGATCCACTAATCAAGTCCATAGTGACTTAATCAGAGGTTCCGTACTATTATGCCTCATCAAAGTATTTGATCCATATATATGAAAACTCCTGACTGCATCACTATGATCGAGCAGCTGATCGCCCTCCCATCGGTGAGCAGCATAAATACCAAATGGGACCAATCCAACCTCAAGGTAGTAGAACTCCTGGCCGAGTGGCTGGAACAGCTTGGCTTTGCAATTGAGATCTGCCATCTGGAAGGCTATCCAGGCAAGGCCAACCTGATCGCCCGCGCCGGAACTGGAAGTGAAGGATTGGTGCTCTCAGGCCATACCGACACGGTTCCATATGATGCGGGGCGCTGGACTCATGATCCGTTCCAACTCACCCGCAAGGACGGAAGACTGTATGGCCTGGGCACATCTGATATGAAGGGATTTTTTGCCCTGGTGGTGGAGGCTGTGCGGGAACTGGACCTTTCCACACTAACCCAGCCGCTAACCATCCTCGCCACAGCAGATGAAGAGAGCAGCATGAGCGGGGCCAAGGCCCTGGTTACGGACAACCGCCAACTGGGACGCCACGCCCTGATCGGCGAACCCACCGGACTCAAACCGATCCGCATGCATAAGGGCATAGCCATGGAGACCATCCGTCTGCTGGGTCGCTCTGGCCACTCCAGCAATCCCAGCCTGGGAGTGAATGCCCTTGAGGGAATGCATCAAGTAATGGGGGAAATCCTCAGCTGGCGGGATGAACTACAACAGCGACACCGTAACCCAATGTTCAAGGTTGAAGTACCTACTCTCAACCTGGGACGAATCCAGGGCGGGGATAACCCCAACCGCATCTGTGCCGAATGTGAACTGCAGATAGACCTGCGTCCGCTACCAGGCATGGACCTGACTGAACTGCGCACCGACCTCACCCAGCGCCTGCAGAGTCTGTTACAAGAGAGCGAACTGAAGCTGGAGATGGAGGCCAGCTTTGACGGCATACCAGCCATGGAGACCGCCGCCAGCGCACCTGTCATACAGGCAGCAGAGGAGCTAAGTGGAGAACCGTCTATCTCCGCATCCTTTGGCACTGAAGGACCATATCTACAACAACTGGGTATAGAGACAGTGATACTGGGACCAGGGGATATTGACCAGGCCCATCAACCGGATGAATTTCTGGGTGAAGAGAGGATTAAGCCCATGATTGGAATCTTGCAGGGTATGGTGCAACGTTTCTGTCAAACCTGATCGAAAAATACCTAATCAATTGTTCTTGACTGACTTTGGCAGTTGTAGTCTGGCACCGAGCTCAATCTTATTACGCTTAAACCAGCCACGATTCATCTCCAGGGCATACATTGCCGGACGCGGTGAGTTGTGGAGTCTCTTCCCGCCATCTGGTTCCATGGAAACCGTTCCCACTAAAACCCCATGCCGATCAAAAAAACCCACATCCAGAGGTATATAGGTGTTCAACATCCAGAGCCGAATGATCCCTTCACTCGGATAAATAAGAAGTATCCCTTCGTCCCTAGCCATACTCTTGCGCCACATCAATCCCTGACGGCGTGCTTCCTCATCCATTGCAATGGTTGCACTTACCCTTGCCTCACCCACTCGTAGAGAAACCAGATCATCTCCATCCGCCATGACATAACCGGAGAGAAACAACAGCAAGAAAACACTCAACAACCGGACCAAAATACCTGCCTCAAGCTAGATAGGAACACCATACGATAATAAATACCGCAACCAGATCTTTGTATCAGGCATAATAAATATACTATGCGACAGAATCAGTAAAACATGGATTTTCGGTCGATTTAACGCTTTAATTAACAGCACAAACAAGGAATAACCCACCGTGGCAAAAATAAAAAACAGACAGACCGAGCAGTTCGTCGACTGGTTTCGCAGTTCATCTCCCTATATCCATGCACATAGGGGGCGTACCTTCGTCATAGTGTTTGGCGGCGAAGCGGTGGCCGACAGCAACTTCACCAACCTGATCCATGATATTGCCCTGCTGCACGGGCTGGGTATCAAGCTGGTACTGGTGCATGGAGCCCGACCGCAGATCGAGGAACGCCTGCGCCTGCGCAAGGCGGACATGCAGTATATTTATGGACTACGGGTAACAGATGATGCCGCCCTGGCCTGCGTGAAAGAAGCAGCCGGCATGGTGCGGGTGGAGATAGAGGCTCTATTATCCAAGGGACTGACCAACTCTCCCATGGCCGGCGCCCGCATTCGGGTCAGCTCCGGAAACTTTATCGCAGCCAGACCACTGGGGATTCATAACGGTACCGACTATGGCCACACTGGAAAAGTGCGGCGGGTGGACGCCTGTGCCATCCATGAAGTGTTGGAGGCTGGCTCTATAGCCCTGGTTCCACCACTGGGATACTCCCCCACCGGTGAGGTGTTCAACCTGAGTGCTTCAGACGTGGGTAGTTCCATAGCTGTGGCGTTAGGGGCAGACAAGCTTATCTATCTGCTGGAGGGCAAGGGCCTCACCGACTCCCGTGGACGGGTGCTGCCGCATCTGTTGCCGCGGGATCTGGAACAGATAATGAAACGGCGCAGCAAAATGCCGGAAGAACTGGCTCAGACCCTGCGTAGTACTGTGAATGCATGTCGGGTGGGTGTGGATCGTGCACATCTGTTAAGCCGCTCAGTGGATGGCATCCTGCTACAGGAGCTATTCACCCGCGATGGTGCTGGCACCCTGGTCTCAGCAGAACCGTATGAGGTTACCAGGACCGCAGAGATAGATGATGTGGGTGGCATCCTGGAACTGCTGGCCCCCATGGAGGAGTCAGGGGTACTGGTGCGGCGCTCCCGCGAGCTGCTGGAAACCGAAATCGATCGCTTCACAGTGATGGAACGCGACGGAGCAATAATTGGC
>JANQEV010000115.1 GCA_028278145.1 Chromatiales bacterium
TGATGGAGACGAGTTGTCGGAGGAAATTTGGGTAAGGTTCCAGGGATGGTACGCCAGGGTGTCTGGATAACAGGATCGGCAAACTGTCAGGAGAGTAGGGCCACGCTCTTGGCCTGTACGTAGACCTGTTTTCCCGGTTTTAACTCCAGGGTAGTGGCAGATTTACGCGTGAGCAGGGCCAGCATGGGCACGCCGCCGCAGTTAAGTCGCACAACCACCTGGGCGCTGCCTTCAGGGATTAACTCATCTACAGTGGCGGCAAATATGTTCTGGATACTGGTGTCGGTCTGGTGTTGTAGGGTCAGGCTTACATCGCGGGCTGTTACCCGCAGTCGCACGCTATGGCCTATGGGGAGATCCTTGCGGGTTACGGTAAAACGCCCTCCCGGGAACTCCAGGTAGGTCAGATCAAATTTATCATCATGTCCAGCCACCTGGGCCTGAAACAGGGCTGCGGCATCACTACCGTGGGCCAGAGGCAGGTCGAGGCGGGTCAGCATCTCACCTATGGGCCCGGATGCTGTCACCTTGCCCTCTTCCAGCAGTACCAGATGATCCGCCAGGCGGGCCACCTCATCCGGTGCGTGGCTGACGTAGAGCACCGGGATATCCAGTTCATCATGCAGGGATTCCAGGTAGGGCAGGATCTCCTGTTTGCGTGCCTGATCCAGGGCCGAAAGCGGTTCGTCCATGAGCAGGATCTTGGGGCTGACCGCCAGGGCACGGGCAATAGCTACCCGCTGACGCTCACCACCAGAGAGTTGATGTGCCTTGCGCTGCAGCAGGGGTGCGATATCCAGCAGCTCTATCGCCCGCTCCAGGGAAACCCGGTGTTCAGCTGAGGGTACCCGCTTTACCCCATACTCAAGATTGCGTCTGACGTTGAGATGGGAAAACAGACTGGCCTCCTGAAACACATAACCCATGGGGCGCTGATGGGTGGGTACAAAGTGGTCGCCATCCTGCCACATCATTTCGCCAATCTTTAGATAGCCGTTGTCACAGCGTTCTATGCCGGCCATGGCCCGCAGCAGGGTAGTCTTGCCACAGCCAGAAGGGCCGAATATGGCACTCACCCCACGGGCCGGTATCTGCATATCCACATCCAGGGTGAAATCACGGCGGGGGATCTTGAATCTGGCCTGGATGCTCATATGGATGACACCGAGAAGCGGCGATTGATGGCATAGACACCAATCAGCATCAGGAAGGAGAGCAGCAGCAGGCCACCAGAGAGCCAGTGGGCCTGAGCATACTCCAGGGCCTCTACATGGTCATAGATTGCGATGGAGAGTACCTGAGTCTCACCTGGTATGTTGCCACCGATCATCAACACCACTCCGAATTCGCCCACGGTGTGGGCAAAGCCAAGCACCGCAGCGGTAATAAAGCCCGGTCGGGCCAGTGGAACCGCCACGGTAAAGAAACGGTCCAGGGGTGAGGCGCGCAGGGTGGCAGCCACCTCCATGGGGCGCTGGCCGATACTGGTGAAGGCGTGTTGTAGTGGCTGTACCACAAAAGGCATGGAGTAGAACACAGAACCTATTACCAGGCCGGCAAAGGTGAAGGCCAGGGGTTGTCCTCCCAGCCACTGCATGACGCCGCCAATGGGGCCATTGGGTCCCAGGGCCACCAGCAGGTAGAATCCCAGTACTGTGGGTGGCAACACCAGGGGCAGGGCCACTACCGCCTCCAGCAGGAATTTATAGCGCCAGCGTGTGCGTGCCAGCCACCAGGCCAGGGGTGTTCCCAGCACCAGCAGGATCAGGGTGGTCAGCAGCGCCAGTTTAAGCGTGATGATCAGGGCGGTTATGTCGGCGTCACTAAGCATTACTCGCTACCGTAGCCGTAGGATTTGATCAGATCAAGGGATTGTGGTGAGCGTACAAAATCCATGAAGGCACTGGCCACTGGGTCATCACTAAGCAGCACCGCCTGTTGTCGGATCGGTGTGTAGTAAGATTGTGGTACCACCCAAATTGAGCCGGTTGGATCCTGATCCGGATGTTTGACCTGAGAGTAGGCAACGAATCCCAATTCAGCATTACCGCTTTTAACGAACTGGAAGGTCTGGCCTATGTTCTCTCCCCGTACCATGCGCTTCCTCAGGCTGTTCCAGAGTTTAAATCTCTGCAGTACCTCACGGGCCGCCCTGCCATAGGGGGCCAGCTTGGGATTGGCGATGGCCAGATGGCGGAAATCTCCCTGTTGCAGCACCTTGGTGCCTCTGTCCACGTATCCAGGCTTGGGGCTCCACAGGACCACCTTACCGATGGCATAGGTAAAGCGGCTGCCAGTTACAATCCTGTCCTCCTTCTCCAGCAGTTGCGGGCGCCTGCTGTCGGCGGCAAAGAAGGCGTGGAAGGGGGCACCATTTCTGATCTGGGCATAGTGTTTGCCAGTAGAGCCAAAGCTGAGTATCACTCGGTTGCCGGTTTCTGATTCAAAATGCCGGGCGATAACCTTGATGGTCTCAGAAAAGTTACTGGCAACAGCAATCTTGATCTCACCTGCCGTCAACGCTCCAGGTAGGGTTGTCACTATGCCTGCTGTGATCAGTGGTAACAGTAACCAGACAGGTATCTTAAGTTTGCTCATGGTTCAATCGTTATTTTATGTTATGCATAACGCTATGCGTAATATATGGCAGAATATAACGCTGGTCAATATTATCCAGTGTGCTCTATGAGCGTTTGGACTTTAAAAAACTTCAGGCGGAATCTGTGGCTTGGCTTATTTGGATGATATCTGTTTGCCCACCAGACTGATCCTCTGGTGTGATAATCCCGTCCTCTAATAGCTGGCTAAACACCGGTGCTGGTTTTGGTGGACTGTAATAGTAGCCCTGTACCTCAAAGCAGCCTGAGGCCTTGAGGAATTCCAACTGCTCTCTGGTTTCAACGCCTTCGGCTATGATATCCATATTCAGATTCTGCCCCATGGAGATAATGGCGCAGGTAATTGCCATGTCGTCGGCGTCTGTCGGTATATCACGGATGAAGGAACGATCAATCTTCAGGTGATCCACGGGAAACTGCTTGAGTTGGCTCAGCGATGAGTAGGCGGTACCGAAATCATCAATGGAAATATGGAACCCAAGTTCTCGCAACGAGGTCACTGCCTTTCTGCTTAACTCCGGGTCCTGCATCAGAAAGCTCTCGGTTATTTCGAGCTCAACATTTTTCGGATCTACTCCACTGTCGGTCACAATGGTGTAGATGGTGTCCACCAGTGCCGGGTCATGGAACTGACGTCCGGACAGATTAACGCTGATCGATTGTGGGGCAATACCGTTTTCTTGCCACTCTTTGTATTGTCGACAGGCTGCATCCAGTACCCATTCACCTATAGGAAGTATTAGTCCGGTCTCTTCTGCAATGGGGATAAATTTGTCCGGCGGCACCAGCCCAAGTTCCGGCTGTTGCCAGCGGATCAGGGCTTCGGCCCCCAGGATCATGTTAATTCTGCTGTCTATGCGTGGCTGGTAATAGAGTATGAACTCATCCAGTTCCAGTCCATGACGTAGTTTGTTTTCCAGATCCAGCCGCTCCCGGGCTGACTCCTGCATGGCCTCGGTATAAAAGCTGTAGGTATTACGGCCACTCTGCTTGGACTTATACATGGCGCTGTCAGCATTCTTGATCAGGGTGGCAGCGTCTGTACCGTCGTTGGGAAACAGGCTGATGCCGATGCTGGCGTTGGGATAGATCTCATTGCCATCCAGGAATAGTTGCTGGTTGATGGCGGCTAGGATTTTCTCAGCGACCTGGGCGGCATTGTTGTTGGATTTGAGGTTTTCCAGGATTAGGATAAATTCATCACCACTCTGACGGCCCACGGTGTCCTCTTCCCGCAGGCAACTGTGAATGCGCTCTGATACACTTTTCAGTAGCAGGTCGCCTGTTGGGTGGCCAAAGGTGTCGTTGATCAGTTTGAATCGGTCCAGGTCCAGAAACAGGACTGCCAGGAGAGAGTTGTTGCGTTGGGCGCTGGCCAGGGAATGATTCAGGCGCTCCTTGAACATCATGCGGTTGGGCAGACCGGTGAGTACATCGTAGTGTGCCAGGTGGTAAATCTTCTCCTCGGATAGTTTCTTTTCCGTTATATCGGTGAAAATGCTGATGTACTGTGCCGGCTTACCATGTTTATCTTTTACCATGGTGATATTGCGCCACTCCGGATATACCTCGCCGTTTTTGCGCCGGTTCCAGATCTCCCCTTGCCACATACCTTTCTGAGTTATTCTAGCCCACATGTTCTGATAAAAGGACTCATCGTGTCGATTGGATTTTAACAGCCTTGGTGTCTGGCCAATTGCCTCTTCTCTGCTGTAACCGGTGATGTTCTCAAAGGCACTGTTTACATCAAGGATACGTGCCTTGGTATCTGTAATTACTATACCTTCCAGGCTGTTTTCGAATACGCTAGCTGCCAGGGCCAGTTTATCTTCGTTCTTGCGTCTCTGTTGTACCTCAGCTTCCAGAGCCTGGTTGATCTGCATTATGGTGTCGGTGTGTTCTTCGTTTTTCCGCAGACTCTGTTTGAACACTGCGAGGGCGTTGACCACATTGGCCATTTCAGCATAGTTGTGTTTATTTTCCGGTATGGGTGTGCTGCTGTTACCCATGGCCAGGTCACTCAGTGCGGTTATCATCATTCGAAAATCAGCAACCATGGTGCGGGAAAAGAAGCTGGCTGTAGTCAGCATGGCTACAATGGAAGCAAGCGCCAGAATTACCAGTCCTATGAAGGCGTTTTTATTGAAAGTGCGTAATTCTGTGAACTCTCCCGTGATATGGGCGCGTATGGCACCCAGCAGTTGGAACAGATCGATCTGTAGTTGGTTATAGAGGTCAGTGGCCTTGTGCAGGTGATGTTGTGCTTTAGGTAAATCTGATTGGATCAGATTGACGGTTGAGCTGTGGTGGTCATAGTAGCTGTTGAAACCATCCCTTATCTTGCTAAGCAGTTGGCTTCCATCCACATCCATGGTTTTAGTAAGGAACTGCTCGCTGGTTAATTTGGCCCTGATTATGGCAATCTTCGCAGCGTTATTTCTGGCATGTTGGTAGAGCTTATCTATACCCAGCTCCCTGGACCTGTTGACTAGCAGATCGTGAATCTCTTCATGATATATGGATAAATCTGTAAACAGGGAGGTCAATTGCTCTACGGCCTTCATCTCCTGTCTATCAATATGACTGAAGATATGCTGCTCTTTTATATAAACGGTAACCAGGAGGATGCCCACAAACAACATCATCAACAGGCCGATGATAGGTGCGGCAAGGAATTTACTGCGCAGTGAGAGGTTGTTCAGTGTCTGCATGGTATTACTGCCTTCAAATAGTCGTTGATGGCAGATGCAGTGAACAGATGCGATATTCAGTTACAGCAAGGCACTCTGATACCAAAGGGTTTGCGGCTAGATACAGAAAGTAGATGTAATCCATGCTAACTCCATCCCTACAAACATGGTGCGATCGGTAGATTATGGTTAAGGAGTAGTAATTTACTTCCTATCGCATCCTGGATATGGGTTTCTGTCTGTTGGATTGTTAGTCGGCAGATGCAGGCAGATCTTTATAGTGATTATGATTCTTATTCAGCCCGGGTATGTGCCGTGGAAGCTGATCTCAGAAGTACTTAATCTGGAGGAGGGGTATTCTCGCTCCTGGAGCTGTTCAGGAAGTAGCGCCGGGTCGCCTGGCTTGCCAATTGCAATCATCATTTCCACAGCGAAGTCATTGGGGATATTGAGATCAATCCTGGCTTTTTCATAGTCAAAGCCTGCCATGCCGTGGGTAACCAGGCCCATGCTTGTAGCCTGCAAGGCCAGGTTTTCCCATGCTGCCCCTGTATCCAGGGAATGGCTAGCGTTGGGTTTGGAGTTATGACTAAATGTTAGTTTGGATACTGCTACTATGAGAGTGCCTGCATCCCTTGCCCAGATCTGATTTGCTTCTACCAGCAGGTCAAAAAATAGTGACCACTCATCTGAATCACGGTGTGCATATAGGAAGCGCCAGGGCTGTTCATTAAAACAGGATGGTGCCCAGCGTGCTGCTTCGAACAGGGTATTCAACTCATCAGTAGTTATTATCTCTCCCGACATGGCTCGGGGTGACCAGCGCTCTAAAAACAGGCGTTGGATTGGGTAATTCGGTTCACGGAATTGAGCTATATCGATGGACATGTGGCTGCTCCTGATTCACGGTTCCTTTCGTGAGTATAGAAGCAGCTTGGGTTAGCGGCAGGTTTAGAATTCGATATTCAGCTGCATGGTTTCACCATTGCGCCAGATGGTGATGGTTGTCTTGTCTCCTATGTTGAAATCATCCAGGCGTGCCAGCAGCTCCCGGACACTGGTCACTTTGCTATCTCCAAGCCTGGTGATGATGTCGCCTGGGATGACCTCGCCGCCTTCTTCAATCTTGGTGCCACGCAATCCGGCGATCTCTGCTGTAGATTCCGGGGTTATCTTCAGGATCAGTACTCCCTCAACGCCCAGTTGCTCTAGCAGGGCCTTATTAACCTCTTCATTGATCTCTACACCCAGACGGGGTCGTTCGTAACGGCCCTTGGCAATGATCTCTGGCACTACGCGGTTTACTGTGTCCACCGGTACCGAGAAGCCGATGCCGGCATAGGCGCCGGAGGGACTGAAGATGGCGGTGTTGATTCCAATGAGGCGGCCAGCACTATCCAGCAGAGGGCCGCCAGAGTTGCCGGGATTAATGGCAGCATCGGTCTGAATCAGGTGGTCTATAGTCCTGTGGTCATCCCCAGGTAGGCTACGATCCAGGGCCGATATCACGCCGGAGGTAAGGGTGTAGTCCAGCCCAAAGGGATTGCCGATGGCGAATACCTTCTGTCCCACCTTCAGGTCTGCACTGGTGCCGATGGGGACTGCCGGCGGACGATTGATGGGAACTCTGATACGTAATACGGCCAGGTCATGTTCCGGACTGCTCCCCACCAGAGATGCCATGTAGGTGCGGCCATCGTTCAGTCTTATGTTGGCCTTGGAGGCGCGGGCGATAACGTGATGGTTAGTGACTACATGTCCCAGGTTGTCCCACACGAAACCAGAACCGGTGCCTTGGCGTACGTTGAAAACATTTTTGGTCCATGGATCCACCACGCGCTTAGAAGTGGATATATAGACCACTGCCGGACTGGCCTGCTCAAATATCTCTATGGTGTTTTTCTCGTCCGCAGCCAGTTCTCCTCTGGCGCTGACGGTACGTGGAGTAGTGGTCATGCCGATGATTCCGTACTCAATGGCAGGCAGCAGATAGAGTCCGATGCCGATTAGCAGGAACAGGATGGCAAGAAACTTGGCGATATTCCCAAACTGGTTATTCATGTGGATACTGTCTTTTCGACTTCATACTTTTAGCCCATGCTACTACGGCCATTATTGCCACGGCTTGGCCGTCAGTCTAGGCACTACAGCTGTTTGACAAACACTTTCGATTTACGCTGGTAGTTATACAGTTCGCGCCGTTTTATAGGCAGAGACGTTACCGGCAGGGAGACAAAGCCGCGTTCCCGGAACCAGTGTGCGGTCTGGGTGGTTAGTACAAAGATCTTCTCCATACCACGGTCTTCAGCCTGCTGCACCATAGCCTGCAGCAGGGCGTCACCGCGACCATCGTCACGGTAGTCTGGGTCTATGGCAACACAGGCTAACTCTGCCATGCGCTCTTTGTCATAGCAGTAGAGTGCCGCGCAGCCAATTATTGCTCCGTCGCGTT
>JANQEV010000120.1 GCA_028278145.1 Chromatiales bacterium
CTTGCCGTATAGCTATGGCATGCGGCCTGCGCACCACGCCTTGCGATCATCGCCATTTGAACACAAACTCGGTTCATCAGCGAATTGATCAGAGGTTCCTTAATCTCAACAAGGTAATTGTGGTACAAATTGAGGTTTTTTGAAGAAATTTTCCATTTTTATTTGGCAAATAATCAAAGAGGGCGGAAAATAGCCACTCCAATCAAAAACAACCAAGATAAGGGTTATACATGCCACAACTGAAACTTGGGGTTCCAAAAGGGAGCCTGGAAAAATCAACAATCTCCCTCTTTGCCCAGGCCGGATGGGATATTCAGATACGCTCCAGGAACTACTTCCCAAGCATCGATGACCAGGAGATAAGTTGTGCCCTGGTGCGATCCCAGGAGATGGGGCCTTATGTTGCCAACGGCACCCTGGATCTCGGCCTGACCGGCCACGACTGGATTCTGGAGACCGAGTCAGATGTAGTGGAAGTGTGTGAACTGGTCTACTCCAAAAGCTCTGACCAGCCCTGCCGCTGGGTATTGGTGGTGAGGCAGGACTCTCCCATCAAGTCAGTGGAAGACCTGCAGGGCATGAAGATCTCCACCGAACTGGTGGGGTTTACCCAGCGTTACCTGGAAGAGCGCGGAATCCAGGCGGAGGTGGAGTTCTCCTGGGGTGCAACAGAGGCCAAGGTAGTGGAAGGCCTGGTAGACGCCGTAGTGGAGATTACCGAGACTGGCAGTACCATCAGGGCCCATGGCCTGCGCATTGTGTGTGATCTGTTGCACACCGAGACCCGACTGATATCAAACAAGGCAGCCATGGAAGATCCATGGAAACGCCAGAAGATCGAACAGATCGCCATGCTACTCCAGGCCTCTCTGGCGGCACGTAAGAAGGTAGCACTGAAGATGAACATTCCAGCAGACAAACTGGAAGAGATGGTAAAGACCCTGCCCAGCCTGCATGCCCCTACAGTAAACCACCTGGTAGACAAAGAGTGGTTGGCGATTGAGACCGTTGTGGATAGCCGTGATGTGCGCAGCCTGATACCACAACTCAAGGCCATGGGTGCCGAGGGTATCCTGGAGTACGAACTTAAAAAGATGGCCTAGAAGATAAGGGGTCTAGCCATACGACTAAGACCCCTTATCTTATTCAACAGCACTTACTATTTACGCCCTAAAAACTCCTCAACCAAACGGGATAGGTTTTTGGCCAGATGCAGTTCAAACTCATCCAGATCCTGCTCAAAAACCTCCAGATATTTAGCCGCCTTGTCATGGGACAACTTCTTGCCATTAATCATATACTCCATCTCAGGAGCAGACTTATCGTGCCTTGGGACTATCTCCCAGTGTACATAATCAGAGTCTAGTGAGATCAGCTCATTTTCTGCAAACCTTGAGAACACTTCCACATGTTCCTCACCGTTTCGGCCCAGCAAACCTGCTTCAACCCTGAATAAAACATTCAACTTCTTATCCTGCGGTAATGGGAGATTGTCTTTCATCAGTTATTCTTGCTTTGGTTTAAACCGCAACATCCGGATTAAGACTATAAAGTCCAGTGATACTGGCCTGACCCAGCACATGCCCCTCTATGGCCTGTCTTACACTGTCACCACCAAAGGCACCCTCTGTAGGGCAGGTCTCTATATCCAGGGCATACAGGGTAAACACATAATGGTGGGGTATGGTGTCATTCCATGGTGGACAGGGGCCGTCATAGCCGAAGTAGTCTCCACCCATATCGGCATCACCCTCAAACCAGTTGGTGTAATTGTTGATACCACGCCGGGAACCATGTGGCCCCTGGGTCTCATCCTTGCCTTTGGGGGTGATACCATCAGAGTCGGCACCTGCCTCCAGGTCGGTAACTCCTGCCGGAATATCCACCAGCACCCAGTGAAAGAAATCCACCCGGGGCAGATCAGCCGGAACGCTGCGCCCTTCCTGATTCACATCGTCAGGCTTGCTGGGCACATCCGGGTCATGACAGATAAGCGCAAATGACTTGGTACCATCCGGGACATCACCCCATGACAACTGAGGACTTATGTTATCGGACAGGCTGGCATGAGTGTCCGGTTCCGGACGGCAAAAGGCATGTTTAACCGGAATCGCTGTGCCATCAGAAAAACTGTTACTGGTCAGTTTCATTGTCTGCTCCTCTAGTTCTGTTTATCTGGTGAGAACGCCAATGGCGGCCTGGATATTTCAAATGGACTTTATAGTGTAGTCAAGCACCAACCCGATGAATATACTGGCACCGAACCAATTGTTATTAAGAAACGCCTTGAAGCAAGCTTCACGCTCCCGCCCGCGGATCAGTACCTGTTGATACAGGGCGAAACAGCCCGCTATCGCAACCCCAAGCCAGTAGAAATCTCCCAGCTCGCTCTTATTCCCCACCAGTAGCAGTATACCCAGCATGGAGAGCTGCAGCAGGCCAATCATAAAACGATCATACACCCCAAACAGGATGGCGGTGGACTTTACCCCTATCCGGATATCGTCCTCGCGGTCCACCATGGCGTACTGGGTATCATAGATCAGGGCCCAGATAACGGTGGCTATATACAGTAGCCAGGCAGCATGTGGAACCGCTTCGGTCACTGCCATGAAGGCCATGGGCACTGCCCAACCAAAGGCCATACCCAGAACCAGTTGCGGCAGGTTGGTATAGCGTTTCATAAACGGATAGATCGCTGCCAGTGTCACTGCCACAAAGGACATGGCAATGGTCTGCCAATTCAGCAACAGCACCAGGCCAAAGGCAATCAGGCTTAACACCACAAATACCCCAAGCGCCTCCTTTGGACTGATGGCACCGGTGGCCAGTGGTCGCTTGCTGGTGCGCTCAACCTTTCCATCAATATTACGGTCGGCAAAATCGTTGATAGCGCACCCGGCCGAGCGCATCAGGGCAACTCCCAGTATAAAGATCACCACCACTTCCCAAGGCGGGTTGCCCTTGGAGGCAATCCACAGGGCCCAGAGTGAGGGCCACAACAGGAGCAAAATCCCAATGGGTCGATCAAGTCGTATCAGGTTGGCATAGTGGGTCAGTTTATCCCGCATACCAACCACATGTACTTCATTGGTCGTCATCACTCTCCACCTACGGCGGGCAAAAACAGTTCGTTTACCAGCAGGGGTGCACCGTCCAGGCGAAACAGGGTACGCCGCCCCCACAGCTCAGTGGGTTTATTTTCCAGGCTGGCGACTGCAGTATGAAACAGGTTATGTCTGGCATGCAGGCGCGCCATCTCCATTACCACCCTCCTGGTCCTGGGGTCTGCAAATAACACCTCGCCCAAAGGTTTGGTCCCCAGCATGGTAAGACGCTTGGCCGGTCCACGCAGGCTGGTTACCGGGATCACGGTGCGGGCAAACACCCAGGGCACCTCATCACACAACAGTTCTACTTCACGCACAATGGCGGACTCACCCCGGCGCATCCCCAGTAGCTGCCCCTCACTATAGAACGGATTATCCTTGCCCTGGCTTCTTACCCGTACCCGGAAAGTTCCGGAACATGCGCACTTGAGGCGTGCGGTAAGGGAACCATGATCACTCAACCAGTCGTTGGTGTCAGACGGAACCCTGGAGAGTCGCAGCTTGCGCTCATCTACCCAATTTGGCTCGAGCCGGACTGATTGTGGTGCATACTGGTTCAACAACAGGAATTCCTACTAC
>JANQEV010000020.1 GCA_028278145.1 Chromatiales bacterium
TTAGCCGTAGGCCAGAATAAGCGATAGCGTTTCTGGCAACTTACCGGTGGTTGTTTAAAACATCCTGCCGGGAACGCTGTACTTATCCCGGCCTACCGCTGAGTGATTGTCAAATAATGTTCTACTCGAGCCAAGACGCAAAGGCCGCTAAGCTGTAGGCCAGAATAAGCGATAGTGTTTCTGGCAACTTACCGGTGGTTGTTTAAAGCATCCAGCCGGGAACGCTGTACTTATCCCGGCCTACCGCTTCTTATAAGTGAGACCAGGACAGTACTATTTCGCGCAGAAGCGCCAAGGGCGCTAAGAAAACCGGGATCACTGCTGAACTGTTATTTATGATTTCTTTGCGTACTTTGCGTCTTGGCGCGAGTAAGTAGAATCTTGTGACATTTCAATGCCAAAGCCGGATATAATCCCTCCCCATGAAATTGCTAGCCATAGAGACCGCCGCTGAGTCATGTTCTGCCGCACTCCTGATTGACGGTGAAATCTCTCTGCGTTCCCAGCTGCAGCCACGTAAACAGAGTGAGCTTATTATGCCCATGTTGGATGAGTTGCTGCTGGAGGCTGGTCTAAAGCCGGCGCAACTCAACGCTATTGCCTTTGGATGTGGCCCTGGTTCTTTTACCGGGGTGCGTATTGCAGCAGGTGTGGCTCAGGGTGTGGCCTATGGTGCTGATCTTCCTGTGGTGCGGGTCTCCACCCTGGCGGCCCTGGCTCAGGGGCACTATCGCATCTCCGGGTATAAGCGAGTATTGCCGGCCTTTGATGCCCGTATGCAGGAGGTGTACTGGGGCTGCTATGAAGTGCAGCAGTCTGGTCTGATGCAGGCGCAGTTTCCCGATGAGATAGCGGCAGCGGACAAGGTGACGTTACCTCAGGGTGAATCATGGCATGGAGTAGGCGGTGGCTGGGAGAGTTATGGTGACCAGTTGTTCGCAGTGCTGGGGTCTGTTCTGGAGACGGTAACGCCTGATCTGCACTGCAGTGCCCATGACGTGGCACTGCTTGGGGCTGAGGGATTTAAACAGGGAGAAGCGGTTGCAGCAGAGGAGGCATTGCCACAGTACCTGCGGGATGATGTGGCAAAGAAACCTGCTCATCCAATTCGGTTTGGTTGAGTTACGGTTTTGTTATTTAGGGCGACACAAATTACACAATAATTAGATAATCAGACCGATATGCCAAATTCAACAACTACAGACACTAACCAGGCATGGGAGCGGGGAGCGGCAATACTATTATTGTTGATAGCTCTCTTTAGTCTGCTCTATTTTTTTTCCAATGCTACTGCTGACCTGATACGTGCCGGCGAGGCCCGGGCGGCTGAGATTGCACGTGAAATGCTGGAGCGGGGCAACTTTATTCTCCCCTCTCTGAACCATCTGGTTTCAGCAGAGTCCCTGACCAAGCCGCCTCTCTACCACTGGTTGCTGATTATCATCTCTGCTCCTCTGGATTGGCCAAACTGGGCGGTGCGCCTGACCTCGATCCTGGCCTCTCTGGGCATGATATGGATGACATTTCTCTGCGGTAAGCGCATGTTCAGTTTTCGTGCTGGTGTTTATTCGGCACTGGTACTCTCCACCTGTATCCTGTTTCTGGAGAACAGCTCGGCTGCCAGGATGGATGTCTTCTTCAGTTTCCTCATCCTGGCCTCCATCTACTGTTTCTGGATGGCGATACATTCTGCACCAGGTTCGAGATGGATCTACGGTTTTTACCTCCTAAGTGGCCTTGGAGTGCTGACTAAGGGGCCTATTGGTATCCTGTTTCCTGTGCTGGTGGCCCTGTTATTGACCTTGGGTAACCCCAATGCCAGGGGTTGGAGTGAATTACGCCTAAAGAATGGGATGCTGCTATTCCTGGCTGTTGTGCTGCCGTGGTATACGCTGCTCTATACCACAGCACCGGGTGACCTTGGGTTTAACTTCCTGTTTGGTCAACTGGCACACTGGTGGGCTGGCAGCAGCAATGTGGCCGCCGCCGGTGGCAAGCCGTTTCACTACTATCTGCCCCATGTCCTGGTTGGTTTCTTTCCCTGGTCCCTGTTTCTTCCGGCAGCCCTGGTGATAGGAGTGCGTGCTGCCAGGAGCGAAGGTAATGCGGCTACTAAATCCATGTTGGTGTGGTTTCTGGGTGGTCTGATTCTGTTTAGCCTGGGAGGGAAGAAGGCGGCCCGGTATCTTCTTCCAATCATGGCACCTTTTGCCTTGATCATGGGGTTCTACTTTGACCGTATCAGAGCAGGTTTCAGCAGACGGCATGGTCTGGTTATAAAGGGCTCGGCACTGTTGGTGTTTTTGCTGGCAACTTTTTTGGCCCTGCTGCTGACGGGGATTCTGGTGGAGAACGAATGGGTGGTGCAGGCGCTATCCAAGGGTCAGAAGAAAGGCGGGGCCAGTACTCTCGAGGCGGTTATCGCGATGTTGCGCAATAATCCTGTTCCGGCCATGACTACGGTGACCTTGATGCTGCTGGCGGCTGTGATGGCCATAGTCGGGAGCTTCAGAAATACCACTATTATGATATTTGGTCTGGCAGCGGTGATCTGGACTCTGGTGTGGCCCTATTCACTTACCATCAAGCCAGCCTTGCAGCAGCAGATGAGTCCCCGTGCTACTGCAGAGAAGATTGCGGGTATGCTGCCACCGGATGCTGTACTCTATGGTGGGGGCAAGGCCTATCAGCACTCTATGCGCTGGTATCTGGAGCGAAATATAACCCTGGAAAGGCCGGATCAACTGTATAATCGCGTGCTGCAGGAGCCGGACTCCTGGGTGCTGCTGATGGAGAAAAAACCTCTGCAGGAGAAATTACAGGCTGTGGAGCGCGAGAAATTGCAGTGGCAGATTGAGTATTACCATGTAACCCTGTTTCCTGGGTTGGAAAACAAGAGTGAAGAGAGATGAGTGAACAGATGGATCTATCCATTGTAATCCCAGTGTATAACGAAGCGGAGAATATCCGTATCCTTGCCGATGAGATACGTACTGCCCTGGATGGAAAATACAGTTACGAAGTCATCTTTGTGGATGACCATAGTACTGATGGCTCTCAGACCTTGCTGCGCAATCTGCGTCAGGAGTTTCCACAGTTTCGTTGCCTCAGACATAAGCGCAACAGCGGTCAGAGTACGGCTGTGTACAATGGTGTAAAGGCCGCCAATGCAGAATGGATAGCCACCCTGGATGGCGATGGCCAGAATGATCCGGCAGATATCCCGGCCATGATGGATCGACTCAAAGCCAGTACCGATGATGAAGGCCTGCAGATGGTTGCTGGTTACCGTAAAAAGCGCCAGGACAGTTGGCTGAAGAAAATATCCTCCCGCATTGCTAATGGTGTAAGGTCAAGGTTGCTTAGCGATGACACACCGGATACTGGTTGTGGACTGAAACTATTCTCTCGGAGTGCCTTCCTGGAATTGCCTTATTTCGATCATATGCACCGTTTTCTGCCGGCCCTGATCCAACGCCATGGAGGCAAGACGGTTTCGGTGGAGGTAAACCATCGTCACCGGGTGATGGGGGTATCCAAGTATGGTCTGCACAACCGGTTATGGGTGGGTATAGTTGATATATTTGGTGTCAGATGGCTGCAGCGCCGGTCGCGACTTACCGCAGTTGAAGAAAAGGATTGATGGCCGTTTTGTGAGCTGGTCCGTTGCCTCTGCCAGCATGGTGTTTGCTAACTCTTTATCGCTCGTGCCAACTGCTTACATTTCAATTAAGTGTCAACTGGTACGTTCTTCGCAAAATAATTACTAAGGTAGACTAGGTATGCATGAGGTTCTATTCCAATTTTTAGGTGCGTCTGTTACTCCATGGAAACTTGTTGGTTACACTGGGGTATTCCTGTTTGCAGGCCGGTGGTTTGTTCAGGTTATCTCTTCCAGCAAAGAGAAAAAGCCTACATTTCCCCGTGCCTTTTGGCTTATGAGTCTGGCCGGTAGTCTGCTGCTGTTGACTTACTTTATATTTGGAAAGAATGATTCTGTAGGAATTCTATCTAATGCGTTTCCAGCATGTATTGCGCTATACAACCTGTATCTGGATATTACCCATAAGTCTAAACTCGCCGGTCAGTAAACAGTCATGAAGCTGTGTCTCCTTCATAAACTGGCTGAGTTATAACAAATCGGAGTTTAATGTCGGTGTATCTTAGCTTCTGGACTTAATCGCCAGGATAATTTGATTACGCAGCGCCTTCACCAGATTAAGTTGCTTGCTACTCAAGCGAACCCCATTAGGTTTGGCATGGTCGGCATAAATCAGTCCTAAAGGAACTTTATTCACCACCAATGGAAAGATAAAAAAAGATCCAGCACCTAAAATATTTTTATACCAGTCAGGAATGTTGGCTCTTATTTTTTTCTCGGAGGCATCCTCAATATACAGATCGGCATTGTTCTTGATTGCGGCATGAAACACGTTTGAACTGAAGGCTATTGGGAAATGGAATTTACCAATAAGATCATCTATATCACCTCCGAATCCCATCTTGGCGCAGTACTCTTTTCTGGCCCTGTCTTGAAGTACAAGTATCACATGATCATAGGCAAAGGCCCGGTAGATTGTCTCAATAACAATATTAAATATCTGACTGAGATTGGCCTGTTCCTCCAGTAGCATGGTAGTTACTTCTTGTAATCCATCCGTCAGGATCGATTCTGGATTATCAGTGGGCTGTTTTGATATGGGCTCGGCTGTTGTTTCTTGCGTGTATTCTTTTTCTTCAGGGCTAATCTGTAGTGTCTGAGTCAGATCGGGACTGGATGTTTCCGGTTTAGAACCCTGCTCTGGATCACTGTCTTTCTGGTTTTGGTAGAGATTATGTATGAACGAATCTTGCTGGGCCTTTTCAATCAGGCTACCGCTTAACTCTTTGAACTCTACCCTTGCTTCTTTGGCCATGCTTTTAAAGCGTTTGTTGGTAATGGCCAGGGTATTGCGGTAGCGCTTTAGAAGATCTTGTATTTGTTGCTCATCATGCCCCTGTTCGCTGCCAAGGATACTGGATGCCTCGTTGGCAAAGTTGGCAATACAGCGTAGTTTCACTTCACTATTACTCAGGTCGCCCGGTTTCGCCGGATCTATCTTTACCATGCCTCTGGTTATGGTGCTTGGGAAATTCCACTGCTTGGCGATGGCGATACCTATTTCGCTATAGGTCATTCCCAGCACTCTCTTTTCTGCCTGTTCCTGAGGTAGGTTCTTATGATTTACCAGCCGCTCCACCTCTTCACTTTCACCATGCAGGTAGTAGGTTACGAGTATTCTGCCCAGATTATGCAGCATGCCACACAGGAAGCTCTCTTCCACATGTTCCATACGAGCGTTCTCTGCCGCCTGTCTGGCGAAAGCGGCACTGTAGATCGAAGATGCAATCTCATTCTTCAGTTTTACGGCCTGGGTCTTATTGTGCAGATGTTCGAAGAATATTAGAGATGCAGCAATGGTGCGTATGGTTTTTACACCGAGTACTACAATGGCCCTGGATACTGTGCCAATCTTTCCAGCGAACCTGCTGTAGTAAGCCGAGTTCACTACCTTGAGCAACTTGTTGACCAGTGCGAAGTCACTCATTATCACGCTTGCCAGGCGGGTAGCGTTTTCCTCTTCAGATGAGGCCAGTCTGTTTAGTGTCCTGATTGATTCTGACAGGGCGGGGAAGTCGCTCTGGCGTTGCATGCGGCGTAACAGAAACTCGATCGTACCCTTGGATGAACCGCTGTCACCAGACTTTTGCTCGTCGGCATCTCGATACTCTATCAATGCTGTAAGCATCTCATCTGCATTGCTATAGCGTGCGCCAGGATCCTTCTCAAGTGCTCTAAGAATAATGGCATCCAGCCGCTCATCAACCTGTGGATTTATGGAAGATGCCGGATCTACATCACTGCTGATTATGTTGTTTAGCAGTGCGTTGGTGTTCGCACCGGGAAATGCCCGTTGTCCTGTGGCCATTTCATACAGGATGGCGCCCAGGGCGAAGATGTCTATCTGGGGGCTTACTCTACCGTGAGTTATATATTCTGGTGCCATATATCTGGGGGTGCCAGTGAGTATTGCGTCTTTGCTTTGAGATGACTTCAGCATCCTGGCAATACCAAAGTCCATAATCTTTGGTATGGCATCCGGGTCCAACATGATATTGGCGGGTTTAAGATCACGATGCACTATGCCATCTTTATGTACCTTTGCTACCCCGGAGAGTATACCGATAAAGATATCCAGAGCCTCCTGCAGCTCTGGCTGCTGGCGTTTGAGCCGCTCTGAGAGAAGCTCACCCTTTACATATTCGAATACCAGGTAGGGTTTGTTGTTCTGCTTGTTTGCGTCGTAGATTGATACGATGTTAGGGTGTTGGATCCTGCTTATGGCGCGTGCTTCGTGTAGAAATCCTTTTACATCACTTGATGCTAGTCCTTGCTTGCTATCCAGCAGCTTAATGGCAACATTGCGCTGCAACTTGGGGTCGGCGCATAAAAAAACTGTTCCCTGACTGCCGGAGCCAAGTTTTTTCATGATGGTGAAGCGACCTATCTGCTGCATTAATTACAGATTTCCTGACAACTATTACTGTTAACATCTTATCGGCAGCCGGTGGAAAATCTGTTGGGTTTTTTACCTGGCTTGATTAAAGTGGTGAGGGTAGGGAGGTGCTACCCAGGTTATCTGAAAATATTGCCTTCGAGGCCGTTGCCGTGGTCAACCAGATATGGCCCGCGGCTCTCCTTCCAGTCTCCCAGTACAATGCGTTTGGCCGGCCTGCCATCCATTCTGAAGTCATGTGTTTCCGGGCGGTGGGTATGGCCATGGATAAGCTGCCAGGTGCCATTATCCCGCATATACTGCTCCACCGTTTCTTGGTTTACATCCATGATATTGTCTGGAAGGTTGGATTGGGCATCACGGCTCTGTTGCCGCATGTCTGCAGCCAGGTTGGCGCGCTCCTCCAGCGACTTGCGCAGGAAGTCACGCCTGAACTCATCGCTGCGCAGATAGACCCTGTCGCGCTGGTAATCCAGATCATCTGTGGCCAGCAGGTCTCCATGCATCAGCAGGGTGGATTGTCCGGATAGATTAACCACCGCTGCATCCTGCATCAGAGCACAACCGGTCTCGCGGCAAAATTCCTCACCAATGAGAAAATCACGGTTGCCGCGGAGCATAAACAGTTCAGTGCCGCTGGCTGCCAGATCAGACATTGCGGTGAGGATTTCCGGGATAGGGTCAGTTCGGTCGTCGTCGCCGATCCATACCTCGAAAAGATCACCCAGGATATATAGTCGTTGACCACGGGATGCCTCGTCCTTGAGGAATCGCAGAAACAGCTCAACGGTGGCGGACCTTTCACCCGACAGGTGCAGGTCTGCGATGAGCATGGCATTTATCATCAGGGTTATTCGCTAACTTCGGCCTTGATAATTACAATATCCTCCACCGGAACGTCCTGGTGGCCGCCATTGAAGCCGGTCTCCACACCCTTGATCTTGTTGACTACATCCATGCCGTCGGTGACCTTGCCGAAAACGCAGTAGCCCCAGCCATCCTGTCCTGGATAATCCAGGAACTTGTTGTCTGCCACGTTGATAAAGAACTGGGCCGATGCCGAGTGAGGCTCCATGGTTCGGGCCATGGCAATGGTTCCGGTCATATTCCCAAGACCATTGTTGGCTTCATTCTGGATTGGTGCACGGGTCTGTTTTTCATTCATGCCGGCTTCGAAACCACCGCCCTGGATCATGAAGTTGTTGATGACACGATGAAAAATGGTGCCGTCGTAATGGCCGTCCTTCACATACTGGATGAAGTTTTCTGAGGTGACAGGTGCCTTTTCTGTATCCAGTTCCAGGGTTATGTCGCCAAGTGTGGTCTTAAGTGTGATCATGTATTAACTCTCTTTAATCTATCTATGTAATGTAATTTGATGTGTCTAGAATGACCTGAATCGGTTCATTACTTCGCTACGCGGGTAACGCTCTCGATTATCACAGGCTCTACCGGAACATTCTGCATTCCGTATTTGGTCTTGATGTGGACATCTGCGATCTTGTCTACGGTTTGCATGCCTTTGGTTACCTTGCCGAACACCGCATAACCCCAACCATCGAAGCTTGGATAGTCCAGGTTATTGTTGTCTACATGGTTGATGAAAAACTGAGAAGTGGCCGAATGTGGCCTGTTGGTGCGGGCCATGGCAATGGTTCCGCGTCTGTTCTTCAGGCCGTTTTTAGCCTCGTTCTTGATCTCGGAGTGGCCTTTTTTTCGCCGCAAATCCTGGCTGAACCCCCCGCCCTGAATCATGAACCCGTTGATAACACGGTGGAAGATGGTACCGTTGTAAAATCCTTCATCGGCGTAGCGTAGAAAGTTTTTAACACTCACAGGCGCCTTGTCACCATTAAGTTCAATCTCGAT
Source organism: Chromatiales bacterium (assembly GCA_028278145.1). GTDB lineage: Bacteria > Pseudomonadota > Gammaproteobacteria > Chromatiales > Chromatiaceae > JAAGZL01. Next base: position 8,427 of record JANQEV010000020.1, read on the forward strand.
ATTCCCCATATTGGTCTTCATCAGTACTTTTGTGGTCTCAGCATATGCCAAGGAGACTGAAGCCAGGCTGATCAGGACTGCAAGCAGCAGCCGGGAAAACAGTTTATTCATATCTGATTTATTCCTTAGTTTGAAGATTCTGACAGGGGGCGGAACAACTCCGTCCACCAGAAATATGCAAACCACATATGATAATGCACCCAGAGCCGGTGAGAAACCCCAGGTTTTGCTTTGTTGTGACCTGGGTTTCGTTTACTATGCGCATGGCCGCGCTCCATCAACACTGAATATCGGAATATAAAATGCTCAAGGTCTACAACGATCTCACCAACAAAAAAGAAGAATTCATCCCCATCAAGCCTGGAAAGGTCAGTATGTATGTGTGTGGAATGACGGTGTATGACTTCTGTCACCTGGGGCATGCGCGCGTAATGGTGGTATTTGACGTTATCTACCGCTATCTGCAGACAAAAGGCTTCGATGTTACCTATATCCGTAATATTACCGATATCGATGACAAGATTATCAGCCGAGCCAATGAGAACGGCGAGGACTTCTCTGACCTGACCGAGCGCTTCATCGATGCCATGCACGAGGACGAGGACGCCCTGGGGGTACTACGTCCCACTGAGGAGCCAAAGGCCACTACCCATATCTCCGAGATACTGGACATGGTACAGAGGCTGTTGGACAAGGACCATGCCTACGTGGGAGATAATGGCGATGTCTATTATTCGGTAGGCAGCTTTGATGGTTACGGCAAGCTCTCCGGCAAGAGTATCGACGACCTGCGTGCCGGTGAGCGGGTAGAGGTGGAAGAGCAAAAGCGCGATCCGCTGGACTTTGTGCTGTGGAAGGCCGCCAAGCCAGGCGAACCGTCATGGGATTCTCCCTGGGGACCGGGCCGACCCGGCTGGCATATCGAGTGTTCTGCCATGTCCACCTGCTGCCTGGGAGATACCTTCGACATCCACGGTGGTGGGGCCGATCTCGCATTCCCGCACCATGAGAACGAAATCGCCCAGTCCGAAGGTGCCACCGGCAAGCAGTTCGTGAACTACTGGCTGCACAACGGCTTTGTGCGCATCAATGAAGAGAAGATGTCCAAGTCTCTGGGCAACTTCTTCACCGTGCGCGAGATCCTGAACAACTACCGGGCAGAGGAGGTGCGCTACTTCATCATGACCAGCCACTACCGCAGCCCCCTCAACTACGATAACGAGCACCTGGACAATGCCCGAGGCGCACTCACCCGTTTCTACACCGCTCTACGCGGTCTACCAGAGGCAGAGCCTGCAGGAGGCGAGGAGTACCGCGCGAAATTCAACGCCGCCATGGATGATGATTTCAACACCCCGAAAGCCTTGGCGGCCATGTTTGAACTGGTACGCGAGATCAACGCCACCCGCAAGGAAGACGAAGCCAAAGCGGCTGCAATGGCTGCAGAACTGAAAGCGATGGGTGATGTGCTGGGCATACTGCAGGACGACGTAGAGTCATTCCTGCGCGGTGATGCCAGTGGTGACGAAGCCCTGAGTGATGAAGAGATCGACAGTCTTATCGAACAACGTGAACAGGCCCGCAAGGACAAGAACTGGGCCGAGGCCGATCGTATTCGTGACCTGTTGCAGGAGGCCAACATTCTGCTGGAAGACGGGGCAGGTGGCACTAGCTGGCGCAGGGGTTGAGTGCATACTCATTCCACCTGTGTGGGGGGAGGGAGTCATTCTAAACCGTTAATGTTCTTCCTGGCATTCACGTTGATCTATAGTATTGGGTTTCTGTTGATATGCTAAATTGTCAGCTTTTTCGTTGTCAGTTCTTATCGCAAGAAAATCTACATTAACAAACCATCTTTCTCTCTCTATTCCGATTGACAAAGTCGGTATCTAGCTGATTTTATTTGACTTCATTGCCAGTCATAGTTGTGAGTTCATAATCATCTTGGATGAAGTCTCATGCTGTAATCTTCCATTCTTCATGGATTATCAGCATGTGATCTAAATTCATATGTCACTTTGTCAGTATTTATTGTGAGTTTATGTGAGTCGCAAGACAAACTGTCGTTTGTTTTTTCTAGCGCTGAAAACTCGGTATCCGACCGTTTTTAAATAGTATTCTCAAGACACCAATAATCGTTTATGCACTAAATCATAAATCTGGTTTGTTTATTGCATCATGCCTCCGGATAGCAGTATTAACCCCCAAAACATCAGCAAAAGAACACTCTGGAGGCTCAAGATGAGGCTACAAACGCATAGGAGAAATCTAAGAACTGCTTTTTTGGCAAGTGCTATAGCAGCACTTCCATTGGCAGCACATAGTGGTATGGGTGGGATGTCCGGAATGGGCGGTATGAGCGGTATGTCCGGTATGGGCGGCATGAGCGGAATGTCAGGGATGGGTGGTATGTCAGGGATGGGTGGTATGTCAGGGATGGGTGGTATGTCCGGGATGGGTGGTATGAGTGGTATGTCTGGGATGGGTGGTATGAGCGGTATGTATGGTCGCCCAATGCGTGGGATGTCAGGCATGGGTGGCATGAGTGGGATGTCAGGTATGGGTGGCATGAGTGGGATGTCAGGTATGGGTGGCATGAGTGGGATGTCAG
>JANQEV010000032.1 GCA_028278145.1 Chromatiales bacterium
ATTGCAGAACTCTATGCTGACGTTTCATTCCAGATTTCCGTTTAAATTAGAAGCACATCAAACCATTCTCTTGGAGTGCATTTACCAGTAAACTAGTCATCAACTCCGTCTCCCGCTACTGTATGGCGTAATTTCCACTCACCATCAACCAAGGCCCAGATATGCGGCGAACGGTGCTTGTCAACCGCCTCCTGGAATTCACTTTCTGTTATATCGATATACTCAAGAAACTCTTTAAAAAACTTGCCTGGGAACTCAGCATCATATTTTTTCACCAAATAGACTGCTTCTTCCCTGGTAATCTTATCGTTTCTGACCTCCTGCGCTGCATCGTAGGTTGCCCTACCAATTCCAAACTTGATCAATGTTGTGTAGTAATGGAAAGGATCTATCTTGTCATCGATACTACTGTACTTTGAGTAGCTCCCCTCAGTACGTTCGGTATTTGCCTGGAACCCGGTGTTTTCTACTGCATAGTAGTAACACTCCTGTGGATCCCACTTTAGGTAATAACCAAGGTAATGCACCTCTACCCCTGCATCGATAAGGTCCTGCTTATTGGGTGGGATATATGGGGCAAAATCATCTTTCTGAAACTCACCGGTTGCAATATAGTCTTGCATCGGAATACCGCCAAGCTTTATATCCATGGCATCTTCCGCTGAAAAGAAATCCATATCCATTATTGGATTACGATTTTCCTCTATGGCATTTCCATACTCAGCCTGATTCTCACCATACATCACCAACTTCACACCAAATCGTTTTGCCATGGCAGGACCGATAATGCGCTGCCCGACAATAAAGGGTTGAAAAGGATGCAGCAGGTTTAGAAAGGCATTCCTTGTCATCAACCTATGCAGCTTCCCGTTTGGCGTATACAGGATATTGTCTAAACCACCAACATGCATCCAATTCTGCATATTTTTCCACCCGATATCTGTATACAGGTGTGGCGCCCATGTCACAGTAAGCGGGTTCATTCCATATTTATACTTCAAGATATGCGCTGTATATGCGCTGTCTTTACCACCACTTCCCGGGACAACAACGTCATAGGATCCATCTTTGCTTTTAAATCTTGAGAGCAGCTGTTTAAGCTTGTCTTCACGTGAGCTCCAATCGATACCGGTCTCTTTTTGTTCATGATATATACAGGCGGAACAAACACTGTCTTCCGTGAAGTTGATTACCTTCTTTTTTTCACCCTTATCACTCATAAACTCGACAGTCGAGCTTGGGCGCTGATTGGATATCACGCATTTTTTGCAGAACTTCACCTCACCGGGAAGCCCGTAATACGCCTCTAGTTTATCCATCAATTATTCCTTTGTGCCAATTGTGTAAAATTCTCTAGTATGTTCAGCCCTGGACCCGCACTTTTTTCTGGATGAAACTGACAGCCATAAACATTCCCCTGTTTAACCGAGGAACAGAACTCACTCCCAGAATATTGAGTTTTTGATAACACATTATCACTATCTAATGGCTCGGCAACAAAGCTGTGAACAAAATACATAACCTCCTTGCTGTTTGTACTGTGAAATATTGTATCCTCCCAGTCACATGCATCAGGTCTGACTATTTCACTCCAGCCGACATGGGGTAGTTTTTCATGTGATAGCTCAACATTCAGCTTAACAACACGTCCTTGGATAAAACCTAAACCATCGGTCTTACCAAATTCTTCACCTTCACTCATAAGTAACTGCATACCTAGACAAATACCAAGTAACGGTTTGTCTGTATCTTTGAATGCATGAAGTACTCCTACAAGATCATGTTCCTGCAGTTTTTGCATGCCATGTGGAAATGAGCCAACACCTGGCAATACACAAGCATCCGCCTGCATTATCACCGCCTCATCATTTGACAACAAAACATTGGCACCAACCTTATTGAGGGCATTCACAATACTTCGGACATTACCAAGCCCATAATCCAACACCACAACTGTTGGTTTCATATGCGAACCCTCACTCCAGCATCTGCTAACGCATCCTTTACATCCCTAATCCCTGCCAGGTCGTAATGCAAGAGAGATCCCAAGGCGACGGCATCAGCATGCGCAGCTTGTGACAGATCAACCACATCTTTCACATTACCTGCACCACCGCTCACGATAACCGGTATTGATATACGCGCAGACACACCCTGCACCAGCTCCAGATCAAAACCCTTCTTGGTCCCATCCTGATCAACTGAAGTCAGCAATATTTCGCCAGCACCTAATCCTTCCAGCTCCTGCACCCATGCAAAAACATCTTTCCCGCTAGGCTCACGACCATTATCTGTATAGGCTTCCCAGCCATGATCTTGTTTTTTTGCCACAACCGAAGCGACAATACATTGCGCACCAAACACTTGGGATGCTTCCGAAATAAACCCTGGATCCTTGACAGCCTGGGTATTGATTGCGACCTTATCTGCACCTGCGTTTAATGCCTTCTGTATGTCGGCCAACGTGCGTATACCACCACCTACTGTAATTGGCACAAATACATCATCACATGCCTTTTCAATAATATGCGACAGGCTGTTCCGGTCATAATAGGCAGCTACTGCATCTATAAACAAAATCTCATCGATACCACTCTCGTAGTATCTTCGTGCCATTTCATTTGGATCACCTATTTTTCTTAGACCCTCAAGGTGAATACCTTTTATAACGTATTCGTTCTTGACATCGAGTCTTGCAATTACTCTAACCCTAGCCATCATTAAACTCAGAATCTTACTCGTGTATATGACATATACTTTTTCGGCTCATATCATCTGATTTACCAAACACTCTGCATACAACCAATCAGTGTTGTCATCAATATCTAAATTGGATGGTCCAAACATCTCATATGCCATGGCTTCTGGAACATTGTAACTTCCAGCTTTTTTCAGGAAATCAATACTTGAAAAATAGAGCGCACCATTGTACTCAAACGCTTCAGGCATATCCTGTCTTCTTAGTTGATCTTTAGTTGGAAAAAATGATTTCAGATACGGACCATCCAACTCATACATAAAAGCAGGATGCTTTTTCAAGCGCGCGACCGACACCATCATTTTCCCGCCTTGATCTATGCATGATTCAATGATGCCATCAATATCTTCGGCCTTTCGGAAAGGTGATGTAGGTTGTAACAAGAGGAGATAATCATATGTTTCGCCAATCGACTTGAGCGCATGAAATATGACTTCCATGTGACCTGTATCATCTTGAGCAAGTTCAGCAGGTCGGATGAATGGAACTTCGCAACCAGATCGTTCGGCAACCGCAATTATCTCACTATCATCTGAAGACAATACCAGCCGGTCTACGTACTTGCTTTTTAACGCAGCATCTATAGTCCAACTAATCAGTGGCCTTCCACCCAACAACTTCACATTCTTTTTTGGGATACCTTTTGAGCCACCCCTGGCTGTAACCAACCCAAGAATTGTTCTGTTTTTATACATTGTTATAGTAGGTCTTTAAACTGCTTTTGCTTATCAACATTCCAAACGCCATTATTCATGGCCTGCATAAATTTTTCTGCACTATCCCCTGTTCCGGAATATCTATAGGATGGAAAAACAGGATGGTCAACTACAGAAGATAACCCATGTAAAATCCTTTCTTTATCAAACGGCACATCCACAATGCTGTCATGCTTAAACCTGTTCTGCTGTCTAGTTCCTATATTTATAGTTGGAACACCATAAACCGGCGCCTCATGAATACCGGCACTTGAATTTCCAATAATATAATTGGCATGTTTTAGGAAAGACAAAAAGTACTCAAAGCGTACTGATGGAAAAACCCGGATATTTTTGTTATTTCGCAACCGCTTATATGCAAAAAATATCGACTCCGTGCCAGCATCATTATTCGGATAAATGAGAATGTATTTATCTTTACTTTCAATCAAGGCATCGACAAAAATATGTGCATGCTCCAACTGCTCATCCTGCTCTGTTGTTACCGGATGCAACATTGCAACTGCATACTCATCAAATGAAACTTGGTAACGTTCCTTAGTCTCCTCCAGGCCAGGCAAATTATCCGATAACATAACATCCACATCGGGAGAGCCGATCACATAGATCGAGTTTGGATCCTCTCCTAGCTGCTTAAGCCGTCTTTTTGCAGCATCATTAACCACAAAGTGGATATGTGACAACTTTGAGATCGCATGCCGCATGAGCTCATCTACAGTGCCTGAGATTTCCCCGCCTTCAATGTGTGCCACTAGAATATTACGCAAGGCACCCACCGTAGCCCCCGCCAGTGCTTCCACACGATCTCCATGCACCACAATCAGGTCAACACTGTTTTCATGTAGATAACGACTCAATCCAATTACGGTATTGGCAAGCACCACCTCCATATTTTCCCCTTCCACCTGATTCATGAAGGTAAACAGGTTATCAAAACCAGATTTCGGTATCTCAGAGATAGTACCGCCATATTTCGAGAGCATATGCATACCAGTACCGAATATCTGATACTCAAAATCCGGAGAATCCTTGACAGCAATAATCAGGGATTTCAGCTTGCCGAAATCCGCCCTTGTTCCGGTAATGAATAGGATCTTTTTCTTCATCTATTCAATGTCTTTCCAATCCAGATGCTCATCTTTGTCAATTTTCCGACTCGCTTGCTTTCCTAGCAGTGACTCGAAATATTCTGCCTTAATCTCTCCTGTACCTGGTCTTTTGACCCATACATTCTCTTTTGTCAGTAGCTCACCTTTCTCAATATCCCTTATGGCCACAACGGTCGAAAACGCAAAATCCCTGGTAACCTGTTCCTCTTCAAGGAGCACCGACTTAGATCCACCGCGCTCCTGCGCCAGAACTCTACTGGCAAAGATCAATTCCCTTGCTTCATCTCCATCCATAGAGCATGCAATATCCGGACCATTCCTCTGTTTAGAGTCGGTAAAATGCCTTTCCAATATGGACGCCCCAAGGGCCACTGCACCAAGACAGGCCAGATTATTGGTGGTGTGGTCAGACAAACCAACCACCGCATCTGGAAACGCCCCCTCCAGATCGGTCATAGCCCCCAAACGGACCAGCTCTGGTGGCGTTGGATACAGATTCGTCGTATGCAACAAGGCAAAGGGAATTGAGTGTTTTCTAAAAATAGCCACCGCCTTAGCAACACTTTCCAGATCATTCATACCGGTACTTAAAATGATCGGTTTATTGAATGATGACATGTATTCAAGCAGCGGATAGTTATTACATTCACCAGATCCTACTTTAAACGCTGGCACATCAAATTTAACCAAACGATCTACCGCAGCCCGGGAAAACGGCGTGCTGATAAAGATCCCTCCCTTGGATTCAACATACTCCATCAACTCTTTTTCATCGTCCTCATTTAACGCACATCGTTCCATAATTTCGTATATAGAAACATTTGCGTTCCCCGGGATGGTTTTTTTGGCGGCACTACTCATTTCATCGGAAACGATGTGCGTCTGATGCTTAACAAGCTCTACTCCGGCCATTATGGCTGCGTCTACCATCTCCTTGGCAGTCTCGAGAGAACCCTCATGATTGATCCCTATCTCCGCTATGACAACAGGATCATATTCATAGCCAACTTTTCTACCTGAAATTTCGATTACCGGTTTACGCATTTTTCTCACTTTGTAGACGACATCCTGAAGCCGTTGCAACTTCCTGACAGAGAACTAGGCTGATTATAGTTCAATAAATATACCCCATATCCTGTCCTATCGGCATTGCAAGAATAGGGAAGAACAACAACACCTTGTACCTATTATTTACTCACACCCTATCATCCTGGCGACAGAGATGATAGGAGATCGCCACAGCAGATATTTATCGTAGATAGTGGGTCCACAATGAAGGCATTCATGGGCGATACAATCCAGGACAAACCAGCCTTGTTAAACCATATTCAGCACTGGCAACCCTGCCTTGTTGGATACATTCACTCTGGCTATTAGCATCCAGCCTCATACCTCACTTCCAACAGGTTGTCGTTTTTTTGTGCAGCAATATAGCCCAGATACAGTGGAGCGAGATTCAGTGATCAGTTGCCCACGGCTATCTGCCGGATTACTGCCTTTGGCGTTCATTCGGGTTAATCACTCTTTTCACCCGGTGGTGGAATATGCGATTATTCCTCTCCATGACTACAACAATCGCAGCATTCCTTACCATCACCTGCTACGCCGCTGCAGGTGCGCTCATCAGTATCCGACTCTTCAAAGAGCAGGGCAGTAAAAAGCCAGCCAGGGCTACCGGCATTGGGTTGGGACTAGCCGGGGTAATCCTGCATACCTACGTATTATCGCAAAACATACTCATAGAGGGAGGAATCAACCTGGGATTCTTCACTGCGGGCTCCCTGGTGATGTGGATCATACTAGTCCTACTGATGCTCTCAGCACTAACCAAACCGGTGGAGAATCTTGGCGTTGCACTACTACCCATGGCGATTGTTGCCCTGGGCCTGGAACTCTATTATCCAGCGACCCACTTCCTACCCCAAGACTCTGCCTGGGGTTTAAGGACACACGTACTCATCTCTTTACTTGCCTACAGCCTGTTCACCCTAGCCAGCGTTCAGGCAATATTACTTTCGATTCAGGATCATCATCTACGCCATCGTCATCCAGGAGGATTTATCCGCGCCCTGCCTCCACTCCAGACCATGGAGGCACTGCTGTTCGAGATGATCGGCCTGGGATTTGTGCTGCTCACCTTTGCCCTGGTCAGTGGCTTTGTCTTCCTGGATGATATCTTTGCCCAGCGCATGGTGCACAAGACCATACTTTCGATAATAGCCTGGCTGGTATTCGGAACACTGCTCTGGGGACGTTTCAGATATGGCTGGCGTGGGCAGAAGGCTTTGACCTGGACCATGGTTGGTTTTGTGGTACTGGCTCTAGCCTATTTCGGCAGCAAGTTTGTACTCGAACTCATGCTGGGAAACCAAAATCCAGTCTGATAATCACTTACCAGTATTAACCTTATAGGCGGCAATGGCACTGCGCCCGGATGAGAGTTTATTCAACAGTTCTGCTGCCTCAGCCCGGCCCTCAGCAACAAGTTCCAGAAGTTCCTGATCCAACTTTTTGACCTGTTCCATTTGTTTTATCACAAACGGAACATCTTCTTGGGGATCTTCTAGAGGAAATACCTGCTCAACCAGAGTACGCCTCTGCTGTTCCAGTTGCACCAGTTGTTCCCACTCACCGGAACGAGCGCACTCAAGCATGGAGTTGGTTAATAGAACTATTTGATCAAGATCGGCAGCAACCTGGCTTGACGTTACTTTATCCGACACTGGATGCAGGAGCTTCTGCTGAAGGGTTTTTCACATCAGCCGGCATAGAATCCCAGGCGCTCTTCACCTCTTTAAGCAGGGAAGAAACCTCATCCAAAATCTCCAAGTCATTCTCTTTATTGGCCTCAAGCAGACGCCGAATCATATAGTCATAGAGATTTTCCAGGTTGGCAGCTATCTCACCACCTGATTCAGTATCCAGACTGGCACTTAACCCCTGGATGATGGATATGGCCCAGGTAATGTTCTTGCCCTTCTCTGCATAATCATTACGCTCTATCTGTCCCCTGGCAAAGGCAATCTTATCCAACGCACCCTCAATCAACATCTGGATCAACCGATGCGGAGATGCATAAGAGGCCTCTGACCCAACAGCTACCTTCCCATATTGGTTCAATCCGCGTTTATGCATGGGACTCATTATTACTTCCTCAATTAATTATCGCTATTTCCAGGAATAAGATTTGCCAACAGACTCAACTGCTGGTCTAGAAAACTACTGGTGGTTGATAAGTTAGTCATCAATGTATCCAAGGCACCATACTGGGCCCTATATCTGGCTTCTATTGTCTCCAAACGGAATTGTAGATCCACCTGGGCATCTTGCACGTCATCAATTTGTGCATTTATGCCGTCTTCCTTGGCATCAATAAGGCCATCACTATCTATAATATTATCTAGTACTGCGCTTAAACGAAATGCATAGCCCTGATCATCATCAGAGAACAATTCTGTTAAAGAGCTGAGATTAGCGCTTATGGCATTGTCGATTTCTGTAGAGTCAGTTGTCAGGGTTCCTTCCTTTGTAAAGGAGATACCTATCTCCGACAGGTAAGTGTAGCTACCCGTAAGTCCAGATGGTACCGTATTAAACACTGACCTAATCTGGTTCTGGATGGTACGAATAGAACTATCACCAGAAAGCGCTCCTGCGCTTAAGCTGGACAGGGATGACTGCAGCGTATTATATGCAGTAGCAAATGATTCTATGGCACCACTTACGGCACCACTATTATGATTGATATTTAGATTTACAGCAGATGTACTGGTTTCAAGCAGTGTCAGTGTCACTCCACTAATAGCATCTGAAATTGTATTGGAGCTCCTGGTAACCGTGTAAGTATTATCAATCAGAATCTCAGCATCGGCAGCAGCTTTGGTCTGAGCCATTCCAAGAGGGTCGGCTATAGGTGACCCGCCACTATCCTCAAAGGCAAGAGTCATGGTATTTGCTGTACCAGTACTGTCACTGGTCAGCGTAAGATAGAAGTTACTTGCATCTTCCTGTACCACACTTGCAGTAACCCCGACATTATCTGATGCAGCATTGATAGCGGCTGAAATCTGATCCAAAGTCTTAGCGCCTATATCCACAGAGAATGTATCGGAACCGATGGTGATCTTTATCTTATCACCAGAAGAGCCAACCGTGGTTGTATCAGAATCAGCAAAGGAGTTGGAACCCTGCTTCTGTGCCGTAGCCAGGCTGTTCACCTTCACATCAAAGGTACCTTCTGCCGCAGAACTGCTGGCAGAAGCGGTAAATTTTGCCGTATCGGCAGAAGTTGCCGTAAATACATTGAAATCATCAGATGAGCTCAAGGCATCTACAGCACTCTTGAATGCGGAGACGGCACTACTTAATTGGCCAATAGCACTCAGCTCAGCTATGTAGCCCGCCTCCTTGGTTTGAAGAGCGATAAGTGGCTGCTGTTCCAGGGCCATGAGTTGGTCAACAATGGAGTTGGCATCCAGTCCTGAACCAATTCCAAGTGCTGTTATAGTCGCCATTTCAGTACCATCCTAACCAAACTCATTAAATCAAAAAGATTTAATTTCCTAATTATACGCCGGTTTTCTGGCGTAACCCTGGTCACAACCCTACAATCGTGGTGTTACCAGATTAATAAATGCAACATTCAGGCCAATATATCGCTACGCAGTATCAGGCAGTAGTCTGAAAAATCACGCCTACAGCTCCATCACCTGAAGAATCACTCATGGGGCTGGACTGGGATGATTCAAGCATTTCCCGTATATGCCTGGAAACTGCCAGCACTTCATCTGAAGGCAGCTGCCGGATCATATCACCGGTTTCACTATCCCATACCTGTACGATGGCGCGACCACTATCTTTATCGATACTGAACTTTAGCTCCCGACGGACACCAAGAATCGCCTCATTCAGCTCATTGACTACATCTTCAGTCACCTGACTCTGAGCTGGGGCTGGGGCATCATTTACCTTACCTGCATCACTGCGCATAACCAGATCCTGAGGATCGGCTGCCTTAACAGAGGACGCTTCCTGGGTTGCGGATGGCTTTGTCTGTTGCGGCCTGGTACTTACTGACTCAGTCAGTAGTCCCGGTCTGTTGACATTTTCGATTGCCATGACGGTCACCTTTCCTTGAGCAGCTCTTCCGGGGCTAGGCCCCGGAAGGCACTGCTACCTCATCTCTACTGTAGCAGTGAGAGAACGGTCTGAGGCTGTGCATTAGCCTGAGCCAACATTGCTACACCAGCCTGCTGCAGGATCTGAGCCCTGGTCAGTGCGGCAGTCTCGGCAGCGAAGTCAGCATCCCTGATACGTGAACGAGCAGCTGATACATTCTCGGACACGTTGCTTAGGTTAGCCATCGTTGAATCGAGACGATTCTGAATAGCACCCAACTCAGCACGTTCAGTGTCTACACGGCTCAGAGCAGAATCGATGATTGCTAAAGCATTCTCTGCACCGGCAACCGTGGAGATATCGATGGAGGATACACCAGCTCCAGCAGTTGCTGTGGCGGCAGTTGAACCTGAGGTATAACCAGCATTGGACTCAAGTGCACCACCAATAACGATACCGGCAGAACCGGTGGAAGATAGATCCACAGTTGCGCGAGTAACGTCAGTGGCAATCACTGAAGATCCGGCTGCACCCAAACCAGTTATGCCAGACGCCAGGGCGGAGGTACCGGCAGCAAACTCAATGGAGATATTCCGGCCATCAGATGCTGTCAGGGCGACTGCACCAGTTGTACCATTGTAGGTTGCGGTAACGCCAGTCTGATCAGAGACAGCATTAACAGCGGCGGCTACATTACTGCCCTTAACTGCTGCTGAGGCATCACCGGCAATGGCGCCAAGATCTACACCATTGATACGGATTTGGCCTGCGGTAACAGCGGTAGCACCTGCGGTGATTGCTGCACCGGCAAGGGTGGTTGCATTCACTGCAGCGGTCACACCGGTATCGCCGGATGATGCATTAATGATGTTCGCAACAGCAATACCACTGGCGGCCGCATCAACAGCTGCTACAGTAGCTGTGGTCCAGTTCTCTAGGGAGACACCATCATCTACAGCGGCACCGATATCGTAGCCGTTAATGGTCATATCACCAGCGGTCAATGCGGTTGCCGTGACCTCGGAACCAGTCACACTGGTGCTATAGCTTGAGCTGGAACCCACACCCAAGGCATTGGCCTGCATGTTACTGATGGTGAAGGAGAGGTTCTCATTTTTGTTCATACCAATCTGGAACTGCTGGCTGTTAAATGTACCGTCCAGCAGTGCGCGACCGTTGAATGTGGTCTGGGTGGCAGCACGATTGATCTCAGCCACCAGCTGGGTGACCTCTTCATTCAGTGACTGTCTGTCACTAGCAGTATTGGATGCGTTAGCAGCCTGCACAGCCAGTTCACGGACACGCTGCAGGTTATTGGTGATCTCCTGCATAGCACCTTCAGCCGTCTGAGACATTGAAATACCATCGTTGGCGTTACGAATAGCCTGATTCAGGCCACGGACCTGAGAGCTCATACGATTGGAAATTGCAAGACCAGCAGCGTCGTCTTTAGCGCTATTAATACGTAGACCTGAAGACAGTCTCTCAGTCGCCTGTGCTACAGCACTACCAGACATGTTCAACTGACGCTGTGAGTTCAGCGACATAATATTGGTGTTAATTACCATTGCCATGATTTTTTCTCCTAATCCCCCTCAGTCATGCTTGTAACGATCTTGGGGTCAGGTTGATATTTGGCGGATATACCTGAATTTATTCTGGTATTTACCGCCTCCGGTAATTGTAGCGGCAGGGGGTATTAGAAACTTTAGTGGTTTATCATTCAAAACCGTGCCTGGTTCACAGTATCTACGCACCACTATAACCACATGAATATACACATGTTTTTGCTAAATCAGAGACAGAATTACTCATGTCGGGGAAAAAGGTTCCTGACTTTGTACTACCACTCAATGAGTAAGACAGATAATTAGGAAATTTGTTGAAAATTGAGGCTATGAAAAAGCCAAAAACACTGCAACTGGAGTAGATGCATCAATCAACTCCAACATCTTTTTTGTAGGTGTTTTCTATATGAAGTTGAACAGGGAGAGGCCCTGCACCTTTACATAGGCCTGCTGGGCCGCCTGCAGAGCTACTGTCTCTCGGTTGAAGCGACTTATGGCCTCGGTGTAATCCAGGTCCTCCACCGAGGATAGATGGGTCTGCAAGGAAAGTTTGATATCTGCATTTACCTCCACCTGCTCATTGATGGCATTTAATCTGGCCCCTACCAAAGAGTGGACATCAGACACTTTTCCCATGGCAAGCTGAATATCTTCCAGGTAGTTATCCACAGCCTCACGTGCCTCTAGGGTTGATGCCATCTGCAGCAGAGTTTCCATTATATTTCGCTTACCTGGGGTGGCTGGCGTGGTGCCAGTAGTCAAACCGGTATCTGCGGTAGATGCAGCAACTATATCGATATCCCCATCACTTGAAGAAAGGGTTACCGTGGTTGTGCCAGCCATGACTGCAGATACATTGGTTATATCTGAGAGCAGATTGATGGCATCGTGTATCTGGCCCGCCCTCTCAGTTGCATTGGCAGCAGCTGGTATAGCTCCCACGCTTATACCATTGATGGTCAGATCACCATCAGCAATGGCACCAAAACTGGTGGCCGCAATACCGGTAACTGATGCATAGGGGCCGGTATCAACATCCACAAACAGATCGAATCCGTTATCTCCATCGGCAATGGTACGATCGGCAGAAATCTGCAGCTGTCGCTGCCCCTGATCACCATTATAGATATAGGTATCGGTAGCAGTTCTGGTAAAGGGCTTGGTGCCACTCTTATAGCCGGCAAATATATAGTCACCACTAGCATCTCTGGTATTAGCCAGCCCTTCCAACTCATGCACCAGCTGCCTGATTTCTGCTGCAATTGCAGCAGTATCCGACGCAGTCAATACGGCTAAATTATTGCCCTGAACTCCCAACTCATGACTAC
Source organism: Chromatiales bacterium (assembly GCA_028278145.1). Classification (GTDB taxonomy): domain Bacteria; phylum Pseudomonadota; class Gammaproteobacteria; order Chromatiales; family Chromatiaceae; genus JAAGZL01. The sequence goes on from JANQEV010000032.1 coordinate 12,598, forward strand.
GTTGCAGCAGATTGGTTATACCAAACAGAGCACTCTCCTCCTGTTCCAGCCTGGATTGTGCGCGATCTGCATTTACCTGGTACTGATCAACCCTACCGATGGCACTCTTGAGATCTACCACCCTGACGGAACCGGTGGGATCATCCGAAGGAGTCAGGATGCGTTTACCGCTGGAGAGCTGGAGTTGGGTCTTGCTCATACGCGCCTGCTGCTCCAGCATGGCACTAACAGACATATCCGACATATTTTTGGTAGAGACTCGAAACATGTTTATCTCCTGACAGCCCCTAACAGACTGTCAAACAGCGTATTGGATACCGATATAACCTGGGCTGCAGCCTGGTAGGCCTGCTGAAATCGCACCAGATTTGCTGCCTCTTCATCCAGATTCACCCCCGATACCGAAGAGAACGACTCCTGATTAAAATCCAGCAATGTCTTCTGTGCCGCATGGTTGTTTTCTGCCACACTGGTCTTGATACCGACATCAGCGATCAACTGGGCATAGGTCCCCTGCAGGGTGGTAGTTGCAGCCAGTGAATTGGCTGAGTCAGCCTGCAGTACATTGGTGGTCTGTATCTGCCCCAGAGCCAAAGCATTGCGGTTGTCACCTACACCACCGGTGTTGTAACCAATGGTAAACTCATCCCCGGTGGCAGGCGCACCAGTGATCTGAACCCGATAGCCGTAATCCAGAGGGCCAGGTGTTGGAAATACCTCAGCACCAGCCGTATAGGCAATACCGGCTTCCAGCAGCACCGGGGCCCCTGGGTTGGTATTGTCATATACGCTGTAGGTATTGGCCGCAGTAAAGCGAATCATAATCGGTGGCGTTAAGGCACCAGCCGTGGTGGTGAAGGACGCATTGGTTATATCTACCACTGACCCGGCAGAGATAGCCCCGGTGGTTCCGGTATTATTCACCGATGCCCCTGTGACTATGGGTGCAGCTGCAGCAACCTGGCGCCCATCGGTAATATTCAACCCCATATTGTTTGCGGCTACCCTGGTGGGACGAATTATAGTGGTCTCACCGGCTGCTGGCGCACCACCTAAAGCCAGGGTAAAGCCATCATTGGTCAGGGTTGCCGGGGTAGCAGTGTCCAGATTAAAGACGGTGTCATCTGACAATCTGGTCAGGGTATAGTTGGTACCACCTGTAAATACAAGACGGTAATTACTGGCGGTCAGATCCGTAATATCAGAATAGCTGAAAGCCACGGTACCGGTTGCACCAGATTCCTGTACTACCACGCCCTGACTGGTAACAGGTGCATTAAACATCAAACCACCCAGGTTTCCATCCAGATCCATGCCGCGCTGATGTTGGGTGTTCATCTCATCGATGATGCCCAGGGCCACCAACCCAAGTTTGTTCTGGCTGGCATCCAGGATTTCAGAGCGGAAGGAGACCAAGCCCCCCACCTGCCCGCCAGTCATAAAATCAGTGATATTTTGGGCAGCACCCTGGCCAGAATAGAGGATATCCAGATTCTCTCCATCTGTGGCTACAGCTGTAGATAGGGTGGCAGAAGTAGCACCCACCACCAGGGCCTGACCCTTACCGGCAAATACATTAATGGCACCGTCGGCCTGCTCAACGGTATTTATACCAACAAACTCAGATAGATCATTCAGTAGTTGATCCCGCTTATCCAACAGGTCATTGGGATTACCTGGTTCAGTGACAATCTGGACATTCAGCGCAGCTATATTTTGTGAAATGCTGTTGATCTCATCTATGCTGCTGCTCAACTCATTATTCAGCTGCCTGCGAGCCTCATCGATCTGCCGGTTCAGATCATGGAAGCGGTCAACCAGGGAACCACTTTCCACCAGTAGTACTTCGCGGGCCGCTATGGAGGTAGGATCATCCGCTACCGTCTGCACTGCGGTAAACAGATCCTGTATCGCGGGATCAAGTCCGGTATCACTATCCGCCAACAGGTTATCCAGTCGGCTGGCACGGGTGAAATAGGTCTCAAGCTCAGCGGTTGAAGAGAGGCTAGTTCGCACCGAACTGGCCAGAAACTGGTCATACTGGCGTTCGATCTGAGTTATCTTGACTCCGGAACCTACCCAGTCACTTCCCAGTTTTTGTGGTTCACGGGTAGCAAGATCCACCCGCTGGCGGTTATAACCCTCAGTCTCGGCATTGGCAATATTGTGCCCGGTAGTCGTCAACGAACGCTGGAACGACAACAGAGCTGAGACACCTATGTTTAATATACCTGCCATCTTCTCACCTGATCTTTGGGTATCTCTGGATTTGGAAGCGGGCACAACTCACCCGCAACCACAAAAGATCCCATATCTGTTATAGCGACCTGTGACCGCTATCCTTAAGCTGAAGCAAAGCCTGCTGCATATCCTTGCCTTCCAGTATCGACGTCAACTTGGCCGCATAGCGTGGATCTGTGGCATATCCGGCCTTCTGCAGCTCCTTGAAGAAGGTCCTGCTATCTGAAGTGCTTGCCAAGGCCTTGGAATAGCGAGGATTTCTGCGCAAAAAGTCGACATAATCATTAAAACTGTCGCGAAATGAGCCGTACGCCCGGAAACCGTCACGTTTTTTCACTGCTACGCCATTTTCATATTCCAGCGTACGGAGCTTTACGCTATCGCCCTTCCAACTCCTGCCACTCTTGATTCCAAACAGGTTGAAGGCAGAACCACCCTTGCCAGAAGGCATGATATGGCGCCCCCATCCAGTCTCCAGGGCGGCCTGTGACAGCAGAGCAGCAGGGGCCAGGCCAAGCTTGTCTGCCGCCTCACGTGCCCAAGGCCACAGCTGCTGTACAAAGTCAGCTTTTTTCCAGGTCTTGGGATTAGTGGTTACAACATGCTGCTGCGGGGCAACCTCAGGCTTGGGATTGATCAGTGGTTGTGATGCCTGATCAGGCTTAAAACTGGATAGGGCCAACGGACCTGGGGATGGCTCAGGTATGGCATGCTGCATACTGATGCGGTTACCTGCCTGCATCTGATCCTGCCCCATGGCAATGATCGGCCTGCCATCCTGCATGGACACCGGGATACTGGAGCTGCGCTCCAACATGCTTATGACTTCTTTACGGTATTCGCTGTAGCTGTTTGCCGGATTGGAGTCGTTCGCAGCCTGTTTTCCACCCATCTGCTCCTTGATCACCCCAGCCAGCCCCAGGCCCTTACTCTCTGAGAGATGCACCGCCAGCTGCTGATCGTACATATCACGGTACTGCCTGCTGTGGTTGTTATCCAGAATGCCATCTGCCAATTTGGCTTTACGCATACTCTTCAGCATCATCTGGGTAAAAATGGACTCGAACTGCTTTGCCACCTGGTCCAGAGAACCCTTGGCATCTTTGCGGGCCCGGGCCTTGAGCTCAGCTACGCCCTGAAAATCTGTATAAACTGATGCTGTTGCTGTAGTCATGACTCTATACCTAGATAACTATTAGCTCTGCCCGCAGGGATCCGGCCTGCTTAAGCGCTTCAAGAATCGCCACCAGATCACTAGGAGCAGCCCCAACCTGATTCACTGCACGTACCACCTCACCCAGGGTCACGCCGGTATTGAACAGGAACATACGGCTGCCGCCCTCTTCCACATCGACCTGGGTACTGGGAACCACTGCGGTAGTACCGCCAGCAAGTGCACCTGGTTGGGATACCTGCTGGTCTTCACTGATGGTTACGGTGAGATTACCGTGAGAGACGGCAGCAGGTGATACCCGCACCTCGCTGCTAATAACTACGGTACCAGTACGAGAATTAACCACTATGCGCGCCGGGGCCGCACCTGGATCCACCTCCAGATTCTCGATCAGAGAGACAAAGCTTACGCGCTGGGCTGGATCCAGTGGCGAATCTACCCGGATAGATGTGGCATCGATAGCCTTAGCAGAACCCGGGCCAACACTTTCATTGATGCTATCCACTACCCGGCGTGCGGTAGTGAAGTCACTCCGATGCAGATTCAATACCAGGAAGTTATTAGCATTAAACGGATTTTTCACCATACGTTCCACGCTGGCGCCATTTGGAATGCGTCCAACACTGGGGATATTTATGGTGATACTTGAACCATCGGCACCGGAGGCACTCAGACCACCAACCACCAGATTGCCTTGAGCAATTGCATACACCTTGCCGTCAGCACCTTTTAGGGGAGTCATCAGCAGAGTACCGCCACGTAGGCTCTTGGCATCACCGATGGAAGAAACGGTTACATCTATCTTCTGCCCCGGTTTAGCGAAGGCCGGAAGATCGGCATGGATGGTTACCGCTGCCACATTCTTGGGATTGAGCTTGGTCCCGGCTGGCACAACTATGCCAAGCTGGGTCAACATGCTTCTGAGACTCTGCTCGGTAAATGGCGAGGAGTTAACCTTGTCACCACTGCCATTCAGACCCACCACCAGACCGTACCCAATCAACTGGTTGCTACGCACACCGGCTATCGAAGCGATATCCTTTACCCGGGCGGCATGGCTAGCTGGAGCAATTAGACCAATAGTCAGCACCAGGGTGGCAATCAAAAACATGGATAGATTTCTGTTTGTCTGTTTCATGACAGCCTCCTAAAACGGCATGATGGCACTGACAAAGAACTTGGCCAGCCAACCCATTACGTTGGAATCAGCCACCGGACCATCACCTACATAGATGATGGTGGGATCGGCCAGGCGGGTGGATTCAACCGTATTGGTGGAATCTATATCTGAAGGCCGCACGATACCGGACAGCTTGATATATTCGTTACCCTGATTGATCCCGATGCGTTTTTCTCCCCGCACACTTAGATAACCGTTTGACAGAACCTCAATTACGGTAACGGTGATATCGCCAGTGAGCTTATTACTCTGGGAACTGTCGCCCTCACCCTCAAAGGCATGCGTTGACTGCATATTCATACCCAGATTTAGATCACTGTTAGTGGCCAGAGGTAGCTTACCTGACACATCAAACTGGGGAGTGGTGCCCAGGATAGTAGGGTTGGTAATACTGGTGTTGTTGGTTTTATCCACGGCAGTCTCGGCCTTCTTGGTGGCGTCGGTCTGCTCTACCAGTTTTACGGTCAGCATATCGCCCACCCGACGAGCCCGGATATTCTCAAACCAGAAGTTGGAATAACCGGTCTGATAGATGGAACCTGAGCCTTCCGGGGCTGGTGGCGGCACCATGGGTCGAACTGGAGCGTAGTCCGGATCACGTTTGGGTGGTGTATTACAGCCAGTGACCAGGATTGTCACCAGTATCGACAGCAGAATTGTAAGTCTTGTTTTCATCTTAATATCCTGGTCCTTAACCCTTATCCATATCAGAGCTGGTTACTCACGTAGGAGAGCATTTCATCTGTGGTGGAGATGGCCTTGGAGTTCATCTCATAGGCACGTTGGGTCTCAATCATATTCACCAACTCTTCCACCACATTGACGTTAGAACTCTCCAGGGAACCCTGAATTACAGTACCCAGACCATCTGCACCAGGAGTGGCAGTCTGAGGTGAGCCGCTTGCTGCCGACTCCCGAAACAGGTTGTCACCAATGGCTTCCAGGCCAGTTGGGTTGATAAAGTCTGCCAGCTCAATATTTCCAATAGTGGTTGGTGTACTGGAACCGGAAACCAGAGCTGAAACCACTCCATCGGAGCCGATAGTCACGCTCAGGGTATTGGCCGGAACGGTAATAGCCGGCTCAAAGGCGTAGCCGTTGGCATTGACTATCTGCCCATCAGCATCCACTCCAAAGGAACCATCACGGGTGTAGACGATGGTGCCATCCGGGTGCAGTACCTGGAAAAAGCCACGCCCCTGAACAGCTATATCGAAGGCATTGCCAGTCTGGGTAATATTGCCCTGGGTGTGCAGCTTCTGGGTTGCCACGGTGCGCACACCGGTACCAAGAGCCAGACCAGATGGTAGCTGGGTGTCCTGGGATGATTGGGCACCCACTTGCCTGACATTCTGATAGATCAGATCTTCAAACACGGCCCGATCACGCTTGAAGCCAGTGGTCTTTACATTGGCCAGGTTGTTGGCAATGACAGACATCTGGGTCTGCTGTGCATCCAATCCTGTCTTTGCTATCCAGAGTGCCGGGTACATAATCTTTTCCTTTCTGTTCTAATCTGTTTTAACTCTACATATTGGTTAAGCAATATCTTTGCCAGGTTTGAATCAGCCCATCCGCATAATGCTTACTGAGCCCTGCTCCATCTCTTCTGCGGTCTTCATCATCTTGACCTGGATCTCAAACCTGCGTGATAGCTCGATCATATCCACCATGGAATCCACCACGTTCACGTTACTCCCCTCCAGGGCACCACTAACCAGCTGTAGCGATACATCCGGTTCCGCCGTGACACCAGGCTTCAGGCGCATCAGGCCATCCTTACCCTTTTCCATATCACTATTGGCGGGATTGACCATCTTGATCTGATCCACAATAGCCAGCTCATTAGCCGCCTGCCCCAGGGGGCGTATGGAGATGGTTCCGTCCGGGGCGATATCTATCTTCTCAGCAGGAGGGATGGCAATAGGCCCTCCATTGCCGGTAACTGGCAACCCGTTGCCGGTGGTGAGCAGGCCATTGGCATCCAGTTTCAGGTCACCACGTCTGGTGTAGGCCTCGGTGCCATCCGGTGCCTGCACCGCAATCCAGCCTTTACCATTCAACGCCACATCCAGTTCACGTCCGGTCTGTACAATAGAGCCAGATTTGAAGTCTGTAGCTGGGCGCTCACTCAGGGCATAGACTCTGGTGGGATGTCCATCACCAAATACCGGCATGCTGCGAAACTGCTGCAGGTCAGCCAGAAATCCGGTGGTATTGGCATTGGCCAGATTGTTGCTATTGGTGGCCTGTGCCAGGAGAGTCTCCTTGGCACCACTCATAGCTACATATAGCATTCTGTCCATGTTTATCTCCTGAGTCTGTCGTGATCAAGGGTTGGGATTAGAACTGTGTCTAACCCCAAGCCACGATCCTATTACCTGATGTTGATAACGGTCTGGGTTATGGTGTCAGCCGTGGTGATCACCTGGGCATTGGCCTGAAAATTCCGCTGCGCGGTAATCAGGTTCACCAACTGCTCGGCGATATCCACATTGGAGTTTTCCAGGCCGCCAGACTGAATCAGTCCCAGGCTGGAGCTTCCGGGTTGGCCCATCTGCACATCACCTGACTCAAAGGTCTCCGCCCAGCTGGTATCGCCCAATTGACGCAACCCCTGCTGATTGTTGAACTTGGCCAGGGCTACCATGCCCAGAGGATCTGACTGTCCGTTGGTGAAACGTGCAAACACTACCCCTGTGTTATCTATATCAACACCGCTCAAGCGACCTGGTGCATAACCGTTCTGGGTAAGATCATTCACAGCAAATGCACTGCCGTACTGGGTGGTGTCACTGTAATCAAAGGTAAGACTGAGAGCAGCAGCACCAGTAATGGCCTCTGCGTTATAGGCCACATCACCATTGGCATCCACACTGCCCACACTTGGTACCAGCGCACCACTGGTATCAAAGGTAACCACTGCAGCTGGATAACCAGCAGAAGCCGGAGCTGCTGTGGTGGCACCGGTTGTGGGATCCAGAGGCAGGACCGTGGTCCCATCTGTATCCAACACAGTACTGAACACCAACCAGCTGTTGGCTGTGGTAGGGTGCTCACGATAGTACATAGTCATGGTATGAGCCACGCCTAACGAGTCATATACCGTGGTGGAGGTGGCATTGTCATAGGTGGCTGGCTGTGCTGGATTAAAACCAGTAGCTGCCGGAATTGCGGTAGTGGTTGGATCAAGATTCAGGGAAGTGGTTACCGTGCTGGTCGCAGAGGGACTTCCTGATAACAGTGGAAGCTGCAGATCGGCGGTTGAGCCAGTATTGAAACCACCAGTACCGTCAGGCAGAAATACCTGCAGGCGGCTCTCAGAATGGTCCACCACATAACCTTCACGATCTGCACTATAGGCACCTGCGCGGGTATATGAAACATTGCCACTGGAATCTTCCAGTACAAAAAAACCTTCGCCATTAATAGCTAGATCCAGGTTGTTGGCTGTAAAATCAATATTACCCTGGCCGAACTGTTGGGCCACCCGGGTAACGCGCACACCGCGACCAGAAGCGGTGGTACTTACATCTGATACCGAGCTGGCGTAGATATCAGAAAACTCGGCCCGTGACTCTTTGAAACCATTGGTAGCTGCATTGGCTATGTTATGACCGGTTACCTGTAGGTCGGTTGATGCGGCATCAAGTCCGCTTAGTGCTATACGAAAAGGCATTTGTGCTCTCCTCTGTGATAATTAATCAGTGGATTTCCGCCACATCATTGAATGAAATTGGTCCTAGGCCTTCCAGGTTCAGGGCCATCTCCTGGCCTGCTCCTCCCAGACTTACGCTGTTTACCTTGGCCTTGATCAGGGTGTAGGGAACTATGCTTTCTCCATCCTGGGTAGCATCAGCACTTATCTGGTACTGCCCAGGCGGTGCATAGGTACCATCATTGGTCATGCCGTCCCAACTGAAGGCAATCTCCCCTTTGGGTTGGGTACCCAGACTTATCTCACGTACCAGAGCTCCTGCACTGTTGGTGATGCGTACCGTGACATTACTTGCCGGGGAGTAGAGTCCAACCATGCCCTCGACGCTACCTCCTGTGGGCAGATAACCGGTACCTATAGGTGCCAGCACATCATGCCCCACCAGGTTTGCTGCCTGCAGGGCCTGGTCTGACAACAGATTGCCTGACAGATCTGAGAATGAGCTATTCAGCTCATCGATACCGGATACGGTGGCAAACTGTGAGATCTGGGTTGCCAGCTCAGAGTTTTCCATGGGTTTAAACGGATCCTGATGGGTCAACTCAGTAACCATCAGCTCAAGAAAATCTTCCAGGGCCAATTGCTTATCTTTGGTCTGCTCTATCTCTCTGGCTAATCCCAGGGTGGAATAGAGATCGCTTTCATTGGTTATTGCACTCATTATGTTCTCCTTATTGCTCGGCCATTCCCTGGCCTTGCCCTACGGGCTCCCTGCGATTTATTCACCCATACGCAGGGTGGCAGACATCAGTTGCTTGGCTGCATTGATAACTTCTACGTTGCTCTGATAGGAGCGTGAGGCAGAGATCATGTTTGCCATCTCTTCCACCATGTTTACATTGGGCCGGAAGATATAGCCGTCCTCGTTCGCCATGGGATGGTCAGGCAGATACTCCATACGTAAGGGAGACTTGCTCTCCACCACTCCCTGCATCCGTACCCCAACTGCCGGATCATCCGGATTGAGCTGATTCAGCATGGCCTTGAATACGGGCTGGCGGGCACGGTAGGTCTCTTCCAGGCTGCTGCTAACGGCATCCACATTAGCCATATTGCTGGCCACCAGGTTAAGGCGCAGACTCTGAGCACTCATTCCCGAGGCAGCCGTATCGAAAATCTTGAACATGGACATGATTATTGACCCTTGATTGCTGTCATTAAGGTTTTAATACTGCCGGAGACGAAACGCAGGCTGGCCTGATACTCAAGTGCATTGCTGGCAAAGGCTGAATGCTCCAGCTGGGAATCAACCGTATTGCCATCAATACTGGGCTGACTAGGAACCCGGTACCCCATCTGACTGGGAGGCACAATCCCTGTATCCATCTGTATATGTCTGGCGTGGGTGGTTCTTGCTCGTTGGGGAGAAGCAATTTCCCGCTGCAGCATGCTGTGGAAATCAAAGTCCCTAGCCTTATAGCCAGGGGTATCCGCGTTGGCGATATTGCCAGCCAGCACCTCTGCTCGTCTGGCCCGCAGTTTCAGGGCCTGCTCATGGATTCCAAATGCCTGATCAAATTTCACTGTTTCGCTCCATACATTGACTCTTACCCCCCATAGAGCAGGCATCGTGCCAATTATTACTGGCTAGAGCTTTCAGGCATGGTTGCAGGCAACTATTTACTGTATATCCAGTTGTTTTTATTAGTTATTTTTATTTACGCCCGACCCAACCTATTCAGGCGAAATGGAACTGTCTGACTGGATTATGAGGTAGATAAACATCCTGTGCGGCAAGGTATGTCCGCCATAGCGGCAAGGATAGTCCCAAGGAAAAATGCGTTGCCGGAGGGTGACTCCAGCCAGGAAAAACTACTTAAGGCGATAGACGATACCACCACCCCGTCGCACCATTTCAAACTCATCTGAGTGAGAAACCATGGATTCAGTGGAGCCCAGAAACAGGTAGCCACCAGGATTCAGTATCTGCGCTATACGTTCAATGATGTCAGCCTTTTTCTCAGCTGAAAAATAGATCAGGATATTGCGACAGAAGACAACATCAAAACGACCTAACAGTGTGTAACTATCCATGATGTTTTGACTGCGAAACTTAACTCGGTTACGGATTTCCGGTCGGATTTCAAGACACTCCCCCTGCGGTATGAAATAGCGCTGCTGGGCCTCTACATCCAGTCCGCGTGATGCAGATAGCCCACAGTAGAGCCCTTTTTTTGCCTCCTCCAGGATCTGGCTGGAGATATCAGTCCCCAGAATATCTACCCCACCAGGCAGGCTCTTGGGATTCTCACTAAGATACTTCTCAACCGTCATACTAATGTTATATGGCTCCTGGCCTGAAGAACAGGCAGCTGACCAGATACGCATTGAGCGTCCCGGCTTGGCCTGAGCTTCAGGCAAGATCATATCGGTTAGCATCTGGAAATGGGACAGATCACGAAACCAGAAGGTCTCATTGGTGGTCATGGCATCGATTATGCTGACCTGCAAATGCCGATTGCGCCCGTTTCTAACCTGCTGCAACAGATCGCCCACAGACTCAATATCATTGCTGCGCATCAGGCTGGAGAGGCGACTGGTAACCAGGTACTCCTTGCCACTACCAAGGACAATACCGCACACCCCCTGCAGGTATTGCTGGAAGGATTCGTAGTCTCCTGGCTGCAACAACTTATGATTAGCCACTATCTGATCCATAGGTAAATTACAACTTTCGTACTCACGGAGTCCGTTCGCACGCGGCCATATGTTCTAATAATTGATTCTGTACTACTTTGGTCAGCTCATCAGGCTCAAATTTGGCTATGAAGGCATCTGCACCCACCTTTTCAATCATCGCCTGATTGAATACTCCACTCAGGGAGGTATGCAATATTACGTGAAGATCATTCAGATCAGGATTCTTACGTATTGCTGTAGTAAGCGCATATCCATCCATTACCGGCATCTCAACATCTGAAATAACTAAGGCGAGCCACTCCTTGAGGTTCTTCCCCTCATCTACCCACTCCTGAAGCTGCTCATAGGCCTCTTTACCGTTATTACACAGGGTTGTTTCTACCGCCAGTTGATCCAGCACCCGTTTTATCTGCTTGCGAGCAACTGTGGAATCATCCACCACCAACACATGCTGAACCTGTTCTTTAACCGCCTCATCAATAACACCTTCCGAGATCTCCTCACTACCGCCCATGACCTCCTTCATGACCTTTTCCACATCGATGATCTCTACCAGTTCATCTTCGATCTGGGTAACTGCTGTCATATAGCTTCCGCCCGACAGTCCTTTGGGTGGGGGCAGGATATCTTCCCAATTGATATTCACAATACGATCTACAGAACCCACCAAAAAGCCCTGAACTTTGCGGTTATATTCAGTAACGATCAGAGAACGGTTTTCTGCCTCCCCTAAAGATGGACCACCGATAGCCATGGACAGGTCCATGACAGTGATGGTCTTACCACGCATATTGGCAATACCCTTCACTACCGGATTAGAACCTGGAACTTCAGTTAGTGGTGGACAGGTTATGACCTCCTGCACCTTAAACACGTTAATTCCATAACGTTGCCGCCCTACCAACCGAAACATCAACAGCTCCAGGCGGTTGTGCCCAGCCAACTGTGTACGTTGATCAACACCTGCAAGAACACCAGACATTTCACTCTCCGTTATTGATTCTCCCCCAATATAACGGCACTTCTATCCATTACTTGAACCAACAAATCTGATTCCGTTGGAGCGCCCCTTACACTAGGTGTCAACGACCAGGAGCATCACATCGACATTGGCACGGCATTTGCATTTTTTCGGTAATAAATGAGTATGGCTAGAAATATGATTATAGTTCGTAAAAACAGGATAGATATGCACATTACAACTATCAGACTATTGATATTGGTACTGACATTGATGGCATGTAATCTCATGGCATCCGGGATTCAGTCACACGACAGCATCTTACAGACCGCACGCCAGCATATACTGGATAGAAGCAGTGATTATCCCTCCCAGCCAGAAGTAACCGCAGGACGTCTGGATGTTCGCCTACGTCTTGCTGCCTGTGACCAACCACTGGAGAGTTTCACACCCCAGAGCAGAAGACGCATGGGAAAAATAACCGTGGGTGTAAGATGTGATGGGTCACAGCCATGGAGCCTGTTTGTGCCGATAAACGTCAAAGTAATGACGCAGGTGGTGGTTGCCAAAAACAACCTGCCACGTGGATCCATTCTCAAAGAGAGTGATATTGAGCTGAAAATGCGGGATATCTCTCGCCTACATCGCGGATATCTGGAGGAAAAAAAATCTGTTCTTGGTAAAAAGCTCAGACAACGCCTACGCCAGCACCAGGTGGTAGCACCATCACAATTAGACACTCCGCATGCAATAAAGCGTAATAACAAGGTTATAATACTGGCCAGCAGCAGATCCCTACAGATCAGAATGGCAGGCAAGGCACTGGAGAACGGAAGTCTGGGCGAATTGATAAGAGTCAGGAACGAAAGTTCTAAAAAAGAGCTGGATGCGAGGGTAATTGCACCTGGTATTGTCCAAGTAGCAATGTAAACTGTGAACAGGTTCTTGAATATCCAGTACTGACCAGATGAAACAAACTGATTTTACTAAAGTCCAATACGTAACTGCCGATAACCTCGGTGTAAGGGACAGTTAACAATACAGGTGTACTATGACTATTGAAATCGGTGGTGTATCTGGAAAACCCATCCAGGATACAGGTGACAAAAGCAGCGTAACCGCAAGCAACAACAGCAACCCAAAAGCCCCAACTACCACCTCCGGATCTGGGGGCGGAGATAAAATCAGCCTTACCTCATCAGCTATGAAGCTACGTGAGCTTGAAGACCGGATTGCAGACCTGCCGGTTGTAGACGTACAGAGGGTATCTGATGTGCAACGTGCTATGGCAACTGGCACGCTGGAATTAAGCGAGGCTGATGCAGCAAACAATCTCCTGGAAATTGAGAAAAGCTTCTCTTAAGTAGAGCCTGAATGCAGCTTTCACCTACACAAAAACAAGCCCTATCCAATCTTCTGGACGAAGAGCTGATAATGGCAGAATCCATGTATAGCCTGTTAGAGCGTGAGTATGAAGCTCTGACGGATGGTGACCCGGAATCTATAACAACTACCAGTAAGAAGAAGCTGGAGCAGCTGCAAGAGATGGAGCAACATCTGGCGCAGGTAAACCTCTTCTTGCTAGAGTTGGGGCTTACTGCAGACACCAGAGGGGCGGAACAGGCGATTGCGATGACCGGGCCGGACCGCGCCCTGCAGTCAAAATGGGATGAACTAAGGTCAATGGAGATCAAACTGCAACGGCAAAACGAGATCAATGGTGGCATCATCACCATTGGCCAACGGCGTGTTAAGCAAGCCCTGGACATCCTAAGCGGTAAAGCTGGACTGACCGGGACATACAGTCAGGACGGGGAAACCAAATTCGGTAAATCAAACGGTCTGCACACCAAGGCCTGACTGTACACTGTCTATCATAGTCAGCAATGAACCTCTGCTCCATCCTCGGAGTAACACAGGGCACCGGAAACACTCATCTCTCCACCACCTCAGAAACAAAAACAACTGAATCTAACCATTGGCAGTTAATAACTATCCGGTGATAGAATGGACGGCGTATTGGGGCCGTAGCTCAGCTGGGAGAGCGTCGCGTTCGCAATGCGAAGGTCGGGAGTTCAATCCTCCTCGGCTCCACCAATAGAAGATAATTAAAATACATGCCCCCGTAGCTCAGCTGGATAGAGCATCCGCCTCCTAAGCGGAATGTGTAAATCAATATCCTACTGATTCTATTGGCTTTCTCCTTAGTATCCCCACTAACCGCCGCAATACGGCAGCATTGGGAGTACTACAATGGCCTCAATCATTAATAAAGGTGGAAAATACCAAGTCCAAATTCGCAGACAGGGTAAACGTCCAATATATAAATCCTTCACTGAAAAACGCTCAGCTCAACAATGGGCTAGAAAGATAGAATCTGAAATAGAACAAGGTGTATTCCTAGACCATTCTCTTGCCCAAACAATGACGCTTAAACAAGTGATGGACAGATATGAAAGGGAGATACTACCTTCTAAACGATCACAAGCCTCCATACGATCCCAGATCAAGTTAATTGGTAAAGAGCTTGGATCCCTATCACTCTCTGGAGTAACTCCCTCTGTACTATCTGAATATAGGGATAACCGGCTGAGATGTGTTACACCTGAAACAGTCCGTAAAGATCTGTCATTCCTGCAAAGATTGTTCAACACTGCCATCAAAGACTGGGGAATCAATATCCCACATGGCAATCCAGTGGAGAAAGTACGCTTTCCATCCCCTCCTCCTGGAAGGAACAGAAGACCCACTACAGAGGAACTAACAAAGCTGGAAGCTGATAAAACTATTGGCTCTTATATAATCCTAGCCGTAGAAACAGGAATGAGGAGAGGAGAAATAAACAATATTCATGCTGATCACATAACTACGGTCATTAGCCAAAACAAGGAAGTTACACTCCTTTCAATCCCTGAAACTAAGACAGACATACCACGTGTTATTCCTCTATCTGAGAGGGCTCTGGAGGCCATCAGAGACATTTTACAGAGGAAAGAACGGTATCCGTCATATAGAGCCGGCTCTATCTCTCAGGCCTTCGTTAGAGCATGTAAAAGACTTAATATTCATGGACTTAGATTCCATGACTTAAGGCATGAAGCCACTTCCAGATTCTTTGAAATGGGATTAAATCCAATAGAAGTTGCTGCCATCAGTGGGCATCAGGATTTAAAAATGCTGAAGAGATACACCCACATTAAACCCGAGCATCTTGGAAATAGGATCATGGGTCTACAATCCCTATCTTAAACTACAGAATTTAGATCATGAAATTCTGACTACTATATAACTACTAGCAAAATGAGCATACTAAATGAGCTGTAGATTATAGCCATGCCTTTTCCTGGCCCTATGTACTGGCGAGTTGAGTTATTAGTAAAGTGCTAGATTGAAGTGAAGTATATTGGGTACATATTTTTGGATTATAGAAGACAATTAATGCATGATCATTTAATAAGAAAGCTAGACTCGAGGGGTAAACATTGGCAGAGACATTTAATCCTGAACCACCGATTAGGCAAGAGCTAGTTGACGCTGCAGCATCAGGAATGTTGGTGGTCTTTGTTGGTGCTGGTATCTCACGATTAGTTGGTTGTCCTTCATGGGATGGATTCGCAACTGATGTACTACGGCAACTCGTACCTGAACATATGGATTTTCATGAAAAATCACTAATTGCTGCGATTCCTGATCCACGCAAACGTCTTTCCATTGCAAAAATCATTGAAGATGAGAATCATGCGACCATAGATTACGAGAAGATATTTGCAGTGGATAACCCAAAGAGTGACATTTATAACTATCTAAACAGTTACCAATGTATTTTTGTCACAACAAATTACGATTTGTTGATTAGTCCAGATATATCCAAGTCGAAAAAAGAGGAAGATTGGCGGTTTTTTAACCGTGAGGATGTTCTTAGAGAGAAACTTGATGGACAAGGTAATGTTATACATCTCCATGGGTGTGTAAAAAACCCAAAAAAAATGATTGTCACTACCAGAGACTATTTAGAGCACTATGCAAGTAAAGAGATTCAGACGTTTCTTGAGTACCTATTCAAAAATAAAACAGTTTTATTTTTAGGATATGGATTGGAAGAAACTGAAATTCTTGAATACATACTGAAATATAGAGGACGGGAAAAGAAAGAAGAAAAACGCTTATTTATATTGCAAGGGTTTTTTAATGCGGAAATGTCTCTTTTTCATAAGCTCAAGAAATATTATGAAGAGTCATTTTCTGCGGAATTAATCGGATTTCCTAAAGATTATGAGGAGTATGAGCAACAGAAGAGAATTATAGAGAAATGGGCAGAAAAACTCAGCTTTAGTACTTTGACAGCTACTGATGAGGCGGTGGCAATGCTGGAAGAGTTAGATGGCTGATCTGCTTACACCTAATCAAAGAAGCGCATTCAATCGGGCACTAAAGCATGTCGAGTTGCTTCCTTTATTGTATAGCAAAGTAAAAGAATTATATTGGTTCGATGTGTTTCAGAATGCAGGGCTACTTGATCCAAATAATAACCCTGCACCTCAAAGTTCAGATGATGGTGAATTTGTAACAATTCAAACATGGCCAATCACAGAATACCTGCTTAGCTCTTCAGAGAATTTACATGATCCTCAGAACAAAGCATATGCTGTTAAATATTTACAGTTGATTCGTGATGTAACCAGATATGCTATTGATCAAGGATATGGTAATTATCGAACTTGGTGGCAATTCTCAAAAAT
The DNA here is from genome assembly GCA_028278145.1 of Chromatiales bacterium. GTDB lineage: Bacteria > Pseudomonadota > Gammaproteobacteria > Chromatiales > Chromatiaceae > JAAGZL01. The sequence continues at coordinate 29,251 of JANQEV010000032.1, forward strand.
TATTAAAAATATTCCTACTGCATTAATTACAAGTGAGGACCTAGAACTTATCGAATATTGGATTAGTGATCGTTATGAGCGTGGGCTTATTGCTGAAGAGCTTGGTACCTATTGGTTGCTAACTCTTCTTGATGAAGGTAGCAAGCATGGCGGTATGTTAGCCGAAGAGATGATAGGGATATTATATTCAATTGATTTTGAAGATCGTCAATTAGGTACCTCATCTACTAAGCAAGCAGTATTTAGATTCGACAAATGGTACGCACAACAAATCACAGAAAAATGTGCATATATCATTGGTAGAATGCTTGGCGTGAGAGGATTGCAGATATTTAATAATCAATTAATTGGTATTTTAAAGGAGTTAGGGAATGATAATTGGTCTGAAGTATGGCAGCCAGCCATTGAGGAGCATGAGCAAAACAAGTACAGGGATGACGCAGAGAATATACTCATAACTGCATATAGAGAATCACTTAATGGCTTGATAGAGGCCAATATAGATTCTGCTAAACAATACCTTGAAGGGATGTTGGCGGAAGATTATGTGACTATTAATCGTCTAGCTGTCTTCGCAATAGATCATAATTTTAAACTACTCCGAGACAAGGTAGATGAATTGCTTGATGAAAAGTATTTTGATGGAAATTTTCGCCATGAATTCTGGAACTTATTAAATCATAACTATAATAATTTTTCAGGCCCACAGAAACGCAAAGTTATCGATCTAATTAATGGCATTAAAAAGTTAGATGAAAAAGGACGTGTCGAAGATGGCGCTACAGCTTATAGCAGGGCGACATGGCTAGCTGCTATAAAAGACTACGGAGAAGAAGAGCTGAGTAACTATAACAGTAATATAGATAAAGCAGGAGTTGAGCCGGAACATCCAGCTTTTTCGAGTTATATGTCTGTTGGTTGGGGTGGGCATGAATCACCTTTTTCCCTTGATGAACTCAGCGCATTAAAAATAACAGCCATCGTAGAAACGTTAAATAATTTCGAGGATCCAGGTAAGTTTCGTGAGCCTGGTATTGAAGGATTAGCAAAAACTTTTAACCAGCTTTTAAAAGCAGAACCCCTTCGCTTTTATTCACAGTTAGGTGCGTTTGTCGACCTTGATTTGGCCTTTGTATATGAAGCTATCGAGGCATTTCGCGAGTTGTGGAGCGAAAAGTCTCAGTTGCCATGGGATGATATATGGCCCTGCATACTTAAGTTTTGCTCGATGGTAATAAAACAAGACCGGTTTTGGAGTCCAGAAAATCAGAAACAAAGAGGGAACTTTGTTGCAAACAGATACTGGATTGTAAGTAGCATAGGGCGCCTTATAGAATCTGGTGCAAAATCAGATGATCATGCATTCAGTGCCCAATATATTGATGATGCCGAAGATATAATTAATTATCTTTTAAGTAGAGAAGAAGGGAATGAATATGGTATCGATAGTGATGCAGTATCGATATCAATAAATAGTCCAAGAGGTCATTGTTTGGAAGCGATGATTAACTTGACTCTTCTGTCTTGTAGGATCTCAGATAATAAAAACAATGATCACACCAAAGTATGGAAGCATTATCAAACCATCTATGATTCTGAACTCAAACGAGGAGATTCCGATAAATCAGAATACGAGTTTGCCACTCTTGTAACGAACTACTTACCCAATTTTATGTATATGTCAAAGGCATGGGTACTGGATAACCTGATCAATATATTTGATCAAAGTCACTATTTGAAGTGGCTTTGTGCTATGCAAGGTTATGCCTATGTTGGGTCAGTCTATCAGGAAATATATCAATACCTAAAAGAACATGGTGATTTCATAAAAGTGCTAGATGATGCCAATATTAGAAACCGGGTGGAAGAGAAAGTTATACAGAATATTGCTATTGCATATATTCATGATTTTGAAAAATTAACAAGTGAGAATAGTTTAATCAATGAACTGATAGAGAGGAATGACTACGAGGAACTTAGACATTTAATATGGTTTATTTGGACATTACGGAATAGCGTTGATAAAAATTTAACAAACAAAGTATTAGAAATTTGGGCAAAGATGCAAGGTAATGTAGACGTTTCGACAATAGAGGGAAAAAAACTAGCTTCTCAACTATGCCATTGGGTTACGTTCCTTGACGAGATTGATGATGATAGGTTGAATCTATTATTTGAAATTGTCCCTTATGCGGATGTAGAGCATAACTCATATGATCTCCTTAAGAGTATTGCAAAGATTAGCAAAACACAGCCATACGAGGCATATCAAATTATGTTAAAGATGCTTGAGGAAACACATCCAGACTATCCAGAAGACGCAATAAGGCTAATATTTTCCAATCTTACTGCTGCAGGTGCGAAAGGATTAAATTGGAGTAAAATAATAGTCGATAGATATCTAAAAAAAGGCATTAGTCGTCCATTTAATATTTTGAATGAAATATTGGGCAATGATCAACATATATAAATAATTTAACAATGTTTCACTTCATCACCTTAAGTATCTGCTGAGCAGGTTTATCCAGTAAAACATTAGTCTACTTATACTATTCAATCTTAATAGAAAAGGTGAAAAAACATACCCAAGCACCTCCACCCTATTCATTACTAACAACTACCAAAATAGTAAATATAAAACTAAAGGGGCTGTAACATGAAAATTTTTGTTCTCATCATCATCTACGCAACAAGCAACAATTGGGTTCCAGTTACCCAGGAGTTTTCAAGCGAAGTGACATGTCAGGCAGCAGCGAAGTATCTAATGGACTTCTACAAATCAAAGTCTGCTAAGCGCGCAATCTCTGTATCGTGCTTAAAAAAATAGAACAAAGAACTTATAGCATCTGCCACCACAATGGCTGGTGCATTTTTTATGTCTATTTCAACAATCAGGGTATATTTTAAGCTTATCCACTGGAAGGAAATAATCTAATGCCCATCACATTACTACATCCCACGAATAATTCCCCCACCTCAAAGACATTCTCTGTCATGGATGATGGAACCATAGTTAAGATTTCCTATACTGCAGGACGCTTCTACAATGTGGAATCGCGTGATGTTAATGGTATCCAAGAGCTAAGCGAACTACTCACTGAATTAGAACAGTATGGCAGTGTCTTAATTATTCGAGGACTACCATATTCTGAAGCTGATATTTCAGCACCTGTACGAAGAAAGATCCATAAAAAACCAGGAGATAGCTATCCTTTCATTGATGTCCCACAGAACTGGGTGATGATAGATATTGATAGTCTGGATTTACCTGCTGGAATGGATGTAATTGATAGTCCTGCAGAGGCTATCGAATACACCATAGAACAACTACCAGAAGAATTTCATAATGCAACTTATCATTGGCAATTTTCATCCTCTCATGGTGTTCCCAAAAATAAAGATGACCAGTTCATTAACGACAGGATCAAGATACATCTCTGGTTCTGGCTGGAACATGGAGTCACTACCTATGACATACGACAATGGGCTAATAATCATAACAATACCCATGGTTCAAAACTGATTGATACAAGCCTATATAATGCCGTCCAACCACACTATATAACGAAACCTATCTTTGAATATCCTATAAAAGATCCAGTAGCATCGCGCTCGGGACTTACCCAAAAGCCAGATGATGAAGTATCCATAAATCTGGATATTGACGCTCCAAACACTGCAATAACAACTAGAGATGGTACTACTACTCAACCACTGGGGTCTGAAGCTCATGGCTATAACAATATTCTTAGTGAGATGGGTGACCATGATGGAGGAAATGGTTTTTACGAACCATTACTTCGTGCAACAGGTTCTATTGTTTCAACTGAAGGAGCTGGCGTAGTTACAAGAAACATGGATCGAATCATTGCTGACCTGCAAGAACGCATTGATGAATCTGATCAAACTGCTCACACACAAGATATTATTGATAGATATTATTCGAGAGAATATCTGGAAAAGTTACTAACAGATGCAATTGAGAAAGGGTTTGGAAATGATACCGATAATATACCACCACATTATTCAAACCATCATCTGTCATTAGCTGAGGCAGAATCTGCTCTATCTATCGAAATACAAAAGTTCCTACTAGATGCATTCGAGCATAACGCCTCTGGCGAGCATATTGCTCCCAATCTTGCCATTAAAGCATCCGCTGGTTTAGGGAAGACAACAAAAACTATTCTTTTCACCACGCATTTTAATTTATTCCCTGGCAAGAACATTGAATATTACGTGCCTACCCATGCACTAGCAGAGGAATTGGAAGGCAAGCTACGCCCTATACTTGAAGGAATTCTAGAGGAACACGGGGAGAATACTGATACCATACCACTTCAGGTAATAGGTGGACGGGATAGAACGACCGATACAGGTGAACATCTTTGCTTGAAACATGAAGATGCAAAAATGCTATCAGATACTGGGTTATCAGTAGAATTCTATCTATGTGGAGATGAAGCAGATCATTGTGAGCATTACCACAATTGCCTCTACAGAAGGCAATTCAATACTCGAGATAGTAATTCAAGAATCCCGTCTATAAACATACTTGCACATAATCATCTGTTTCTAAAGAAGAGAGAGGAGCTTCCAAATCCTGATCTGGTCATCGTTGACGAAACATTTTGCAAAGTAAATGTAGCCACGAAGAAATATGACACAGACCCTATTAATCTAATGAGATGCGGGTCGCATCAAACACGTATGATTTTAGGGGCACTATATGATGGAAGACCACTACTAAAATTCCTCAGGGATGAGAAGGTCACCCCAATCGAGCTAAGAGAAGAGGCAAAACAGCACATCCCAGACCCACCAACGATTTCTCCTACCAGCAACTCAGAGACACAAAGGGCTGAAATACAACGGCTTGAAACACCTAAGAATATCGATCAACTACTCTATACTTTGTCAGATGAATTAGAAACTTCTGACAGAGATGAAAGCTATTCTGTCCAGCTAATTATAAATACAACCACCAAGAATGAAACAATCGAGATACACTCACGAACAAAGCTAAACATTCCAGTTGATGTCCCAGTATTGTTCATTGATGCCGATGCCAATCTTAGTCTTATCGAATTATTCAGACCAAATACTCAACTGATTGAGATAGCTACGGAAAGAGTGGCAGACGTTTATCAGTGCAAATCAAACACATTTAGTGAGTATTGGATAAATAATCATCCAGAGTCTATTGATCAACTCAAAGCATTTATAAAAAACATTGGGGAAGGATTTGACACACTGGTAGTAACAACAAGAAAAATCAGACTTAAGTTAACCGGGGAATCAGCATCTAATCTAGAACGGATTGGTGAGTGTGAAGGTGCAAGTGTTGCTCATTTTCAGAACCTTCGTGGAATCGATATATTTAGGGAATACAACAGAGTTATTATCATTGGTAGACAGCAGCCCCCTCCCCAGGATATGGAGTCATGGGCAAAAGCATTATGGTGGGACAAAAACACAACCCTAAACTTCATCACTCCTGAATCAGAAAATATAACTAACTATCAGGATGAGGCAAGGGGTTATCGGATGAAGAACGAAAGCTCTCACTCTGTAGATACACTCGTACACCCGGATAGGAGAGTGCAGGACCTACTGGAGCTAACCAGGGAGCATGAGATTACCCAATCAATAGATAGGCTAAGACTAGTCAGGAATAGGGAATTTGGAAAAGCCAAGGTCTTTATTCTTACAAGTATTCCTCTTGATATTACTGTAGACCACTTGTGGAACTGGAATAGTCTCCTGCAATTCCTAAAACTCTGGGAATTATCAGATGGAGTGGTTCCATTGAGACCTGAACATTTAACTACCTCCTTCCCCGATGAGGTTAGATCAGTCGGGGCAGCTCAGGATTTGACTGCAAGGATAAAAAGCATGGAATCTCTAATAAGTATGTATATTAGACAATCCAGTCTTTATAGCAGTTATAAAGTTGACCCCTCGGCCAGACGTTACTCATATGCAATAATATCTCCTATGCATTCTGACAGAAAGCAGGCTCTAGAGGATATAATAGGTATGGAAATATGTGATTTTGAACCAACAGCTCGTCCTCTGGAATACCTATATGTAGAATTATCAAACAATGATGAATAGTAGTTTAATTTAGTAACAACTCATGAAAGTCTCTGTCTACCGCTGGCACCCTACTCCATCCTTTACCTGAACAACACCGATTATCTTCGCCTTAACTATTTACAGGGCCATGCTTGTGTAAAGGATTGAATAACTAAGAATGCCGCAGGCAAATGCAGATCCTGAGGATTATTGTTAGCGTATTTTTTAAACACCTTTACAAGCTGCCCCACAGTTATTTTATTTTCAGGCAAGCAAAAAGTTTGAAGGTTTGAGTTTATATGCCAACCAAGCCTTAGTGCTGTTTCACTATCTGTAACAGCCGAAATATATCCCGTGCAAAAGAGATACCCCTCCTCATTATTTTCACAATTACTTAATAGTAGATTCCCATTAATAAAAACAGTATCTCCAGCAAAAACTGTAATTGGTGAAATTAGTAGTAAAAGAATACACGCTTTAACTAGTTGCCTTTTTAAAAAATGGATAACCACCCATTCTCTCCTTATGCACTGGTTTTCATTGCAGTGAGTATGCTATGTGTAATCCTGATAATTTCTACAGAAAAGTGGAGCTAACTACAATTTTTTATACAGATAAATATTCTGGAATTGTTGCTGTGCCACCGCAAATTACAAATCTTTTGATATTTACAATCTAAACTCCATAACCTGGGACTCTTCCTAATCTACAATCATATCGAAGTTCTATCCTGGATATAGCCTCTATTCATAATTATTTTCCAGGTCTTACACTCATTTCCATCAGTTTTTTCTTGGTCATTGGTTCCCACTGTTCAAACATAGAAAGCAATTCTTTTACTGCTTTGCTTCTCCGATATTTAATTACATCAGCTGAAAACTCAGTAACAGCAGTATCAGCCGATCGTAGAATCATCGTATTTAGATTATCTGGGCCTACCATTGCTGAGCAACGATTATACAAACGTCTCTGCGATGCTATATCGTAAGATCTTACTTTGCTTCCCCAATTTACGAATCCTTCCCCTACTACGTCCACCATTAATGCTCCAGAACATAAACCTGATTCTGTTCTACCTCCCATAGCCCTTATGAATAATCTTGCTTCAAAAGGTGAGACTAACGCCAGCGGCTCAATTGATACTGCAACGCCACTTTGCTCTAAAGTTAGCCTAGCCTTTTGTTTTATCTGCTGACCATTTGTCCAACACCCACTAACTACTTGATCATCTATTACAATATCTACAAATCTAATTAATCCTCTAGATTCTATAGGACCTATCAACTTAGAAGATTCTTCTGCTGCCAACGAAGAACAATTAAATAATAGGATAATGCCTATTACTAATACGATTTTGTTGAGCATTCTCACTCCGGCATACCTCCTAACCTACAGTCATATTTTCCCTTGATCTGCCTACTGTAGAATTTACCAAAGGAAGTGGCTGTCTTGAATAATTTCCATTTAACCACTGGAAATCTACAATAGTGGTACATAGTCCCTTTCAGGTTAATAAGGAAATATTTGTTTGCCCCATCATACCAAGCACCCCTAATCCAACTACTCTTAGATGTATCCTGATACTCATAACCCTGATCCAGGCACACTGGGGTATCACGGTATTTGATATAGGTCTTCTCACAGGCAGATATATTTGTAATGGTGAGTTGAAATAATAGAAATACCTGAACAAATAGCTTCATTGATTCGATCGTCATCAACTTTACATAATTAACACAATTTGTTAACACACAGCTGAAAGCCATCTTAAATACCTTGGATATTCATTCTTCGAATAGCCTCACGAATTGGGATGAAAAAATTAAGACCTATGCCTGCTCTAGTACCAGAACTCGTAGCCATCAAACCTTTTGACGCAATGCCAATAACTTGGCCACGGTCATTGATTAAAGGGCCACCACTATTCCCTGGGTGTATCTCTACATCACTCTGAATGAAATTTAAGCCATCATGGTTGCGATAACTGCTAATAATACCTTTAGTTACACTATGTGTATTCCTTTCATCCAATGGTGTTCCAATTGCATAAACCTCTGCCCCAATAGCAGAGATTTTTTTATTAACACCAAGGTAATGCCCCTTGTAACCAAGTGATTTAAGTAGGGCTATATCTCTCACTGTATCCTTTTTAAGGACATCAGCTGTAATTTCAGATCCGTCATATAGACGGAGCTTAACCCGTTTCGCTTCACCAACGACATGCTCATTAGTCAGCAGATAACCATCCTTACTAATAAAGAAACCACTACCATGACCACCAGTTGAAGAACGTACGGTTACTGAAGCCATTTGTGCCTTCAACAAAGCATCACTTTTCTTGTTTGTTTTCACTGGCGCATGCTTTACATAGACTTTTCCACCAATTGGCTTTGTAGGATTTTTAATGGTGTCCTTGAGCACCACCTTGTTGAATCCTTCATCTGCCAAGAGATTTCGAACAGCCACTGCAAAAGCACCAAGTATCAGATCAGCTGCAGCACCATCCGTTGAATCTTTGTGATCAGACGAACCCTCAGTCGTTGCTTGGTAAATAACTTTTCGGTGGAGGGTTGAATAAACTTGCCAATTGACCTGCATAAAGGCGGAACCTTTGGAACTGCTGAAGTTTCCAATTCCTGCCATGGGATAACACAGGTTAGCTTTCAAACTATCTACTTTCCCTGCAATCATTAACTCAGCCCCAGTTGCAGATCTATCTTCAAATAATGCATCTGGATCACCTACAACTTGATAATTTGCCGACTTAAGCTCATCTTGAAAGACTTCGGTAAGATCATCTCCTGACCAGACAATTTTCCCTGACTTCCAAAGTAGCTTTCCACGGGGTACACACAGAAGACCAGCCTGCATGGTTCCATATTCCTCACCACGGCTAAGCTTCACTACAATCTTTTTGAACATGATAGGCTTCGATTGTTTTCCTTCTGGAATTTCAATAGCCTTTCTGACGGACACCTGCTTTATAGGGGTACTTTGGCAACCAGATAAAATAAAAAATAGAATTATAAGAAAGGAAAACAGGATGCGAGATAACAGAAATACCGGACTCGGCAATAAATCCATTTCGTTATTGTTGCAATGTTGAGCTGCATCTTTATAAACACATCTCTTCCAGCAAAAAATGCTTTGTATTTTGAAGTAATAGGTGAAGGTGGGCATCTCCATATTTCAAATCCCCTCTCTTTTGCCCCCCAGGGGGGGTCTATACCAGTCCCTAAGAATCCTTTTAACACGGTGATACTCAGAGTAGCAAATAATCCACATTATATATATTGAAATAGAGTATAGAAGCTAATGTATCCCTCTGATTTACTGGATTAGTGGTACTGAGTGCAAAACAGAAACTAATATGATCTCAATATAACTATATCTTTCTCAAAAGCAGACATAGTTCAATCTATTTTCCCTAACAGAGCTTGGCTCTGACGTTCCTATAGAGAGAGTTAATGATTATTGTATATAAGTCTCTTATGTGATGTGAGTTCAACCGATCGCTGCAACACAACGGTTAAATCTTTCAGCTGGTGATTCATAATCCAAGGTTTTCCTTGGTCTTTCATTTAGCTGCCTAGCAATGGCATTTAGTTTAGCCTGGGAGTGAATAGAAAGGTCTGTGCCTTTGGGTAAGTACTGGCGGAGTAGCCTATTTGTATTCTCGTTTGAACCTCGTTGCCAGGGCGACTGAGGATCACAGAGGTAGATCTGGATATCAGTCGCAATAGTAAACACCTTATGGTCATTCATTTCACAACCTCTATCCCAGGTCAATGATTTGTAGAGTTCACTTGGTAACTTCTTTGATTGTTTGATTAGTGCAGCAATAACAGTAGCTGACTTTTTGTCAGCAAGTCTTGCCAGCATAACGTAACGAGAGTGGCGCTCAACCAGAGTAGCGACATAGCTATTGTTGCTACCTTCAATTAAATCACCTTCCCAGTGGCCTGGAATAGCACGATCCCTAGCTGAAGGCGGCCTCTCACTGATAGGCACTGCATCGACTATTTTCCCTTGCCCAAGACCCTTACGGCTGGAGTGCTTGGATCTACGTTTAACACGTTGCGTCCGCAAGTACTTAACAAGCTCTTTCTTTAAAGCCCCTCGTGTCTGTATATACAGTGTTTTGTAGATCGTTTCGTGTGACACGTAAAAGCTCTCTGATGAGTAGGTTCTTTTAAGCCAGCCTGAGATCTGTTGAGGAGACCAGTGAGCCTTAAGCTTCCTAGCAACTATTCGACTCAGTGGTTTATTACATAGTAGCTTACAAGGCTTCGGTCTTTTGGCCCGCTCCCATGCCGACTTATCAGCATCACTGGCACGATAGCCATGGTAGCCGCCGTTGCGATTAATTTCACGGCTAATGGTGGAAGGTGATCGAGAAAGGCGTGTCGCTATCGATCGAATACTTTCATTGGTAACCAAGCCCCTTGAGATTTCTTCACGCTCTTCAAGGGATAAGCAGTGGTCAGGTCTTTTCCTTTCTGGCGGCCGGATACCACCCGTAGCAGCAATGTGGCGCTCAATTGATGAATGAAACCTATCAAACAGGCGGGCTATATCTGCGAGGGAATCACCTTGTTGATAGCGGTCCCACGTCAGAGATATTTGTGCTGCAGTCTAAATTTGCCGTCTCTTGCGTTTCATGGCTACGCTTCCTCCTCATTAGAAGAACAGCGTTGCAGTCACCGGTTGAACTCACAGACCAAAGCGGACATTGGCGTATTAACTAACAGGCGCCCGATTTTAGCGCGTCCTGGTTGAGTGCCTTATTAGGCGATTTCATCTTCTTTCGCCTTTATGATTAGAATGAGTTCATTATTAAATGCTTTTGAATCCAAAGCATAATGAGCCCTACGATGACAAGTTGGACAGAGGGCTATTACGTTTCCTGGCTTGTCTGGTCCACCGTCAGCTAACCTAAACATATGGTGCACTTCTAGATAAGGTCCATCTTTTGAGCTGAATGGAGCATTTTCACCACAGCCCTCGCAAGAACCATCGGCTCTCTTCTTGGCATATAATTTAATTGCTTTTGATCTTATCTGAATATTGCTTATTTGTTGTTTCTTATAGGTGCTTTTAGAAGTACTTTTCAGGGCTATGCCTCTTAATTCCTTTAACGACATGCCCTTTGTAGGTTTTCTGGAGCTTTTATAATCTTCGCCTGGCTCTTCGACTGAATTCTTATCTGTTTGATCTATGTTTAAATGAAATATTATTGCGTTACGTAGTTCACCGTTTTTATCCGGTCTTTGTTCTATATGATGTGTAATATATTCACAAATACCAACATGACGAACTTCACCTTTATCAACTGACTCAAATAGAAGGATTTGCTTGTAATTTTTGGCATGGTCTTTAATGGCCAGATTGCCTTTTATCATTTCCATATCCCCAACTTGTCCTTCACCGGTATACCAAAAGGTATCATCAGTGCCATAACCATCGTCATATCCGTAGGCCTCCCCAGCATCACTTGTAAATATAAAAACATAAGGGTGTTTTGACGGTGTTGCAATACCACCATACTGTTGCCCTTTGTATACGCCATGTATATCTGACCGACGATTATATGTTTTTCCTACTTCAAACAATGGTTATCCTTTTACTTGCCTAACGTCAAAGCTGTGGAGCGCATGTCGCAAAGCAGCGCAGCGTCCCACACGAGCGTATTGTTAGGGCTATGTAACCCACCAGAACACAAATCCTTGACAAGGAATCATGCCTTCATTTATTTCCCAAGCTTTCTTGGTTCCAGCATCGTGAACCAATTCAGCCGCTCCAGAATGCACCGCATTTGCATAAACATTAACTCCCTTGGGAACGAACACGGTAAGCCGAAATCCATCTGATGGAACTCTAGACAACCACAGCTCTTGATCTGTTTTAAGTTTTATTAGACTTCCAATTTGATTCACTTTAACAGATGATCTAGAGGGTATTTTAATAGGATAGCTTAACACAACCTGAGTTTCTGATACTGTAGTGTGTTCTGCTATCTCTTCTTGGGATAGTTGCTTATCACCGATTTTTACACTATCTATCCGGCATAGTCCTACCATGCCATCATTCAACGGTTTTTCTAGCGCTAAACCAACTGAATGGTCTATAGGTTCTTCTGTCAAATTCTCTATTTCGTATGATGATTGTGCTGTGCATTTATAATGAATTGGGTCGCCTTCAATATCCTCAATTGTATAAATAACCGAATAGCCTTTTCTATAAACATCAACATTTAGCAGTAAACGCTCTACTTCTCTGAAAACTTTGTTTGGTATGTAGCGACTGTAAATGGCGTGAAAGAGATTTTTATTAATATCTCGAACCAAGCTCTCGGTTTCTAGCCTATGCCTTTCTTTAGAGAACCGTTCAACAGTGAAAATAACTATCAACGCAATAAAACCTGCGAATGACAGTTCTTTTAAAAAGGATGCAACCGTCTTGTGATCCTCGTAAATCAAAACGGAAATTAAGAGAAAGATTGCCGACACTAACCCAACAACAAAATAAATCAGCAACTCATTACTACTACTGTTTTTTTCTGACACCTTTTTATCCTTGTAGTCCTAACGTTTTAGGTAAGGGACTCCTCTTTGCTGCGTCCCTGACTTGAGCGACTTGTTAGGCTTATAATTGAAATAAGCCAAAATAAAGCGACAAAACTTAATGTTACTATTAACGGGCCAACTACATACAAAAGTAATTGCATATTGTTCGGATAGAACGTGTTGTCTAAATAACTAGCAATGAGCCACCAGTAGCTTTTACCAAGCAGGACGGCTACTGGGATTATTAGGAACAGCATGGTAGTTGGCTTTAAAATAATTCGAATTAAGAAACAAAGTAATGCTGCAACACAAAGCCCAGCAATTAAATCCAACCCAATATTCATGACTATGCTTGCCATAATTGGATCAAAATTGTTATCTGTAACGAAGAGACTCAATGTGTATTGAGCCAATGGAGCAAAGAGTGATAAAGCAATTCTCCAACCATAGAACATAGCAAAGCCGACAATTAGGCCCCAAATTCCGTAATAAAGATATTTATCTCCGTTTGTCATGTTATTAATTAAGCCTAACGATTAAGCTCGGTTGAGAGCAAAAGCAAGCGAAGCGCCGCTTTTGTGAATCAACTGGAGTACCTTGTTAGCTTTGTTAAATTGTTACCATAAACTTATACTTGGGTCTCCAGAAATTGATACTGCTCTAGCACTCCATGCAACACCAATTGCATTTGAAACTTTTAACTCTAACTCTAAAGGAGTATTTTTCTCATGCCCACCATTGTTAAGATATTTTAAATGCAACCTTCCCAATTCATTACAATGTCTTGATTCTTTGTATTTTATTTGGTTATCTCGGACATCTAATAAGCAGTTATCTGCAGCTTTTACAAAATCATTTGCAGTACGTGTAATTTCCTCTTCAGCAATTAGTGATGTAGGAGATACCAGTTGGATTGCTAAAATTAAACCACTAAGAGTTATTTTCATATGCCCTCCATAACAGTATTAAAAAGCTAACAGTTACTATATGGACCCGACCGGTCCGTATAGAGATATATGCGGGAATTAATGAAAAGTGGTAACTGGCTGTTATTATTAGACTTCATTGTTTCCCTGTCTCTTTATAGTGAGTAAATCGGGACCCTGATTTACTATTCAAAATATATCCCAATACGATTTAGATTTTCAAGGAGGTACAATCATAGGGTACATCAGATAAACCTGTTTGTAATAAACCAAAATTACTTGTGCAGAAAATTATGTGCTGAATCAAATAATGCACATTCGATTGCTCACCTAGTGGCAAGAAAAAGTTTCTTTTGTTTTTGTTGCAATAACTGAATATGGTTCTCCCCTCTTCTTTGTAATTCCATATTTTTGCCCCCTGGGGGGCTAACTTGACCCCCTAGGGACTCTATTCTAATTGCACAACAATCATCATGATTTATGTATTTCAATGCTGCCAAATAACATTAATGCCCCATTTTTATTACTCCATTACCACCTGATTGTAATCCGTAGACAATATCAGGACAGTTGGCCGCAATCTTGCCGCAATTTGGCCGCACCTTACCTACGCTCCCGACACGATTCGAACGTGTGTTTAAGATTGTCGAAGACTAGCTGACACCCTTCCCGCAAGGAGGCAAACTCTGTATAATCATAGTGTTACAGAGACACGTGTGACATAACTAATCATACTAAGAAGAATTGCCCCCGTAGCTCAGCTGGATAGAGCATCCGCCTCCTAAGCGGAAGGTCACACGTTCGAATCGTGTCGGGGGCGCCATTAACTTCAACTAACTACACTCATCGATTTCCAGTACGGCTTGCCGTTGTTGGCCAGATATGGGTCCATCACTCAGGCAAATCACGGTGATTGATCACCATATTACGCCCCCGCCTTTTAGCTTCATACATGGCATGGTCGCACTGACTAAGGAGCTCATGAATAGTGACTGAAACTTCACTCAAGGCAGAAAAACCTACGCTCACAGTTACATGAATGCTCTTACCCTGAGGTAATTCAAATTGCCAGTCATCGATAGCAGCCCGCAGTCTCTCCAATACTTTCTGCGCCGTGTCTTCATCAGTCTCAACCAACATGATGACGAATTCCTCACCTCCAATGCGACCAAGTAGATCATTGGTTCGAAGTTCTCGTAAGCAGACCTCGGTCAATTCCTTTAGGACTTGGTCACCGAAAGCATGACCAAAGCTATCATTGATATGTTTAAAATGATCCACATCGAACAGGGCCATTGAGATCGCTGATTTGTAACGTTGACTACGAATCAACTCCTTTTCTGCAACTTCTAACAAGCGGCGCCGATTCATCACCCCTGTGAGCTCATCCGTTGTAGCCAAGCGCAACAACTCTCGCTCCAGCACCCCACGGGCAACCAGTTCTTCCTCCAGTTCTTTGGTTTTAGTATTTACTTGGCGCTGCAACATCCGGTTCCAGAGCAACACCCCAAAAATCAACAGCAGTGCCGTAACTACAGAAACAGTAATCACTAACTGGCGACTGGGACTCCAGGCTGGGGCTTCAAGACTGATCCAACGGCGATAGATTTCCCGTTTCCGATCTTCGCTGATGCTATCCAGTCCTTTCTGCAGGATCGAGATTAGCTCCGGCCACTCTTTACGGGCGGCAAAGCGCAAGTTCCATTCATAACCTGACTCACCTGCCACCCGAAGGTTTGTCAATCCATTCTTCTCGATGTAGTAGATAGCAGAAGCATTGGTAGCCACAATTGTATCTGCAATACCAAAAGAGACCATACGCAGCCCGGTCTCAATATCAGGTACTCCGATGAGCTGCAGTTGGGGATAATTTTCCTGAATGTATTTCTGGGTGGCATAACTCTCGATCACTACCACCTTCATTCCTTCCAGCTGTTCCATACTGAGAACGCCTTTAACCTCCTTACGTACAATTATGACCGCTGGCAGACGGATATAGGGACGGGTGAAATTCATATATTCTAGCCGCTCCTCTGTCTCGGCAGCGGCACCCCACATATGCACTTCCCCGGCTTTGGTAGACTCAATTACCTGGCTCCAATCGCGTAACTGGATGACTTCAAAATCGATACCCAATGATTCTCTAATGTGTGCAACGAAATCAGCTGTAATCCCACGATAGATATTCTGCTCATCAAAAAACTCTACCGGCGGGTAATTAGGGGCGGGGGCAAACAGGATACGGGGATTTTCACTCAGCCATGTACGCTCTTCTGGTGTGAGTGTATCAGCGAGAATAGGAACGGAAAAAAATAGAGTAGGCAGACAAATGAGTACCCACAGTGATACTATAAATCTTGTCATACTCGCCTCAAAACTCCAGGCCACAGTGGCAGGCTGTCATAGGTCATCTACCAATCCAACTACTAGTTACCCAGCCCCTGCCTGATTTCTTCGATTGGTACATGGCGTAATCTGCGATATCAACAACTTCATTCTAAATCCCACATGGATTGAAAAACCCAGCTGAACAACCTGATTGAGGTTAAAATCGTCGGAATATTGCTCATATTGTTATGAATGAAATGTTACAGATATATTTCAGTTTTATTACAGTCAATATCGACCGACCTAATTTAATCTTTAGAATTACCATGTATTTATAATGGTAACTACTATTAACAATCATCGCTACTCAATGCTCTGTCACTTATCATCTGTTTAAAGAACATACTATTATTCAATAGGTTAAACATGCCAACTGATCCCCCTGCATTTCTGACTACCCAAAATAAACATAAGATCGCCTATCACAAAATTCCTGGATCACAACCAGGAGTAGTATTCCTGGGTGGTTTCATGTCAGATATGACTGGCACCAAGGCAGTTGCCCTGGAATCATGGTGCCAACTACATGGCATTGCCTACACTCGGTTTGATTATTCTGGCCACGGGTCATCATCGGGCAGCTTTCAAGAAGGCACCATAGGGGACTGGCTGCAAGACGCCATTGCTGTACTCGACCAGGTAACCCAAGGCCCCCAGATTCTTATTGGCTCCAGCATGGGTGGCTGGCTGGCACTGTTATTGACTTTGCGTCGCCCACAACGCGTGGCTGGCGTGCTGACCATCGCCTGCGCTACAGATTTTACAGAACGACTACTGCGCCCTGCTCTCTCTACACAACAACTAAAAGAACTTGAACATGATGGAGTTACTGACCTTCCAACCAAGTACCAGGAAACACCCTACCGTATTGGCAAGGCACTACTGGATGAAGGCAAGGAGCATCTATTGCTGCACACCCCTATCGATATCCACTGTCCAGTGGTAATGCTGCATGGGACTGCCGATATTGATGTACCCGCAGAGTTTTCCCAGATGACCCTTGAACAGATAACCTCCAGCAAATATGCACAGTTGCTACGGATTGAGGGAGGAGATCATCGCCTATCATCTCCTGAACACCTCAAGGGTATTACTGATGCACTGGAAACGCTAATCGATAAAGTTATTTAGAGGATATACAGCAAACTATCCACAAGAAAATCCATCATAGTTGCTCACAATGCAACTGGCCTGGAGAATACATACCCCTGTGCATAATCTACCCCTATCTCACTCAGCAGTTCCACAGCCCTGTCATCTTCCACGAATTCGGCGATAGTCTTCTTACCCATGATATGACCAATCTCATTGATAGATTTCACCAGTGCTAGGTTGATGGGGTTGGTACTGATATCTTTCACGAATTCACCATCAATTTTCAGGTAATCAACCGGTAAGTTTTTCAGATAGCCAAAGGAAGATACTCCACTGCCGAAATCATCCAAAGCAAACTGGCAGCCAATTGACCGCAGCTCTTCCATAAAGCTGGTGGCCTTGGATAGATTGGAGATAGCCACGGTCTCGGTAATCTCAAAACAGATGATCTCTGTTGGCAACTTATAATAATTCAACCGCTCTTTGACATAGGAGGCAAAGAAGGAGTCATTAATTGACAACCCTGAGAGATTGATACTACATAGATTGATTGTATCAAGCAGGTTCTCTTGCTCTGAAAGCCATTGAAAGGTCTTATCGATCACCCACTTGTCCACGGCTGACATCAGATTATAGCGTTCTGCTGCTGGTATAAACTGAACCGGGCTGATTAGATTATCCTCCTTATCCAGCATACGCAGAAGCACCTCAAAATGCAGCTTACTATTGTCAGCCTGGCTGGAAATTGGTACCACAACCTGTTTATGCAACTGAAACCTGTTCTGCTGTAAGGCATCCTGGATGCGTGATATCCAGTCCAGCTCACCACGCCGTCTCACCAGCTCTTCATCATCATGCTGGAATACATGGTAACGGTTACCGCCATCCTCTTTTGCCTTATAACAGGCCACATCTGCATCTGACAGCAGTTCTGAGGCACCTATGGAGTGTCCTTTAACCGGTGCCATACCGATACTGATACCAATGGTATAAACCTTGTCATCCCAATAAAAGCGGTACTTCTTCACCACCTCTATTAGGGCAGATGCGATATTTTTTGCCTTCTCCAATGGACAGCCTTCCAGGATCAGAGCAAACTCATCACCACCCAGTCGCGCCAGGGTATCACTGGAACGCTTGCTATCACTCAACAGCTGACCCAGCTGTCGCAGCAGCTGATCACCAGCTACATGTCCATTACTATCATTTACAACCTTGAACTGGTCCAGATCCATGTAGAGTAGACAGTGCTCAGAATCATCCACCGACTCATCTATTACTCGTTCCAGGTGGGTTTCAAAGGCACGTCTATTTACTAGTCCAGTCAAGGCATCATGACTGGCTTGATATGTCAGCTCTTCCTTAAGTTCATGCGCCTCTGTCAGATCACGCATAAAGGCAGTAAAATAGGTTCCATTATCATCATCAATTCTTGTTATTGCCAGTTCTACAGGTATTTCCTGACCATCTGCCCGCAGTCCTCTGGTTTCAATCCTGCTATTAAGCAGAGTTGAAACGCCAGTCTCCATCAGCCTTTTTATCCCGGCCCGGTGCCGTTCTCTGAGCTCCAGGGGAATTATCAGCTCAGCCAGATCCTGATTTACCATTTCACTACGCTTATACCCAAAGGTCTTACTAGTAGCAGGATTTACATCAGTTACCATTCCTGAAGAATCTATGGTAATAATGCAATCCATAGCCGATTCCATACTGGCGGTATTTCGGGATTGACTGGCAGCCAATGCTGCTATGACCTCCCCCTTCTCCCTCACCTGACGACTAATAAATACATTGGCATAAGCAATGCCCAATATTCCTAGTAGCCAGATTATGGAAAACAGCTGGATATCTTTGCTGTTCTCAGCCGCCTCTCGATCCAACAGCTCATTCATAGGCAGGGCAATGGTGACACCGCCGCCAACTTCATTGGTCTTAGAGGCCAGGTAAGGGTGACACAACAAGCACCCTTTCTTTAGGGGCAAAGGCTGGATCAGACGCAGGAAAGGTTCACCCTCTATGGTGGTATATTCAAAGATCTCCTGCACCCCCTGATCCAGCTTGTGTAACGCCTCCCTCTCCCAAGGATCAGGGGCATTCTGGGGACGTATTGGTGTCAGACTGGTAACACGCCCTGATACTCCATAGAAATCACTATACTGCCGGTCCAGGTCACGAATAATTCTGGCCGGGTTGATCAAGGACAATTTTATACCAGAGGGGGTAGTTATATCTCTATCTTCTATATGGGCCAGATATGGATCAGGTTGGTATTTTTTCCCCACAGGAATATACAGACGCCCGTGACTGGTGAGCCAGAGACGAAACGCCTTATCCTTATTGAAGTTGGCCCGTGCCTGATTTTCTGCCAACTTCTTAGTATTGGCTTCATTTTGGCTGATCTTCCAACCCAACAAACCCAAGACGACAAAGCTCCAGACGATCGCCAGTGAAATGGTGTAAAGGCCGACAGGAAACGAGTAGAGCTTTTTCACAACACAAAATACCTAACCAATATGGCTGTTACCATTGCGCTTCCACAACAGCTTAATAAGCATACAATAATTCGATTGATAAGCTCGCGAACGCAGAAAAACTGCGCAACCTAACAGTTACAGATCACTGCTGCGGTGCATCCAGACCGTCAGCAATCCATCTCCATGACTACTTCGTGTACTTTCCGTGAGGCAGGTCGTATTGCAGAATTTAACACTAGCTTGATTATAGTGTAGCAGTAGTTCTCCGGAACATATCTCATACAGACACACTACTAGAATCAACCTTATTCCATGCAATTCTGCCAGAGTATGATTTTAAAATCATCAACTTGATCACACCAATACATCAACCAGGTATGTAATAGTGATGAAATCCAGATAAGCTGATAACTATACTTGGGGTGATGACTTGGCTATCCACGAATAACACAACCTTTTGCATATTTCGCACTGAGAACTTTGCTGACAACCACATGTCTCTATTTCAAACGCTCGAACCACTCAGCGGGGAGATCTCCTAACCAGGAAACAGGAATGTTACCGTTGCATACCTAGCAAGCACAATGGTCAATACAGATGACTAGAAGACAAATATTACTCCTGATCCTGACTCTGTTTCTGAGCCAACCGGTCCCAGCTGAAACCATATCTGGGCGCCCATCCAGGATCATAAGCGGAGACAAACTGGTATTGACCATAAGCAAGAACCAACATATTGAAATTCAACTGCTTGGAATCCAGGCACCACCCTTGAAGAGCAGATGGGGACGCGCGGCCAGGAAGCAGCTCTCAACTCTGGTGGCTGGCCGACCGGTTGCAGTGGAGTACCACATCAGAAATCGCTGGGGGCGCCCTCTGGGGAAGGTGCTACTTGGCGACAGCGATATAAGCCTGCGCCTGCTGGAGTCTGGGCTTGCTATACATAAGCCAGGTTTCCAGACCATCAAGGATAATAATCTATACTCACAGGCCATGCAGAGGGCAAAAAGCCTCAGGTTGGGTATGTGGAGTAGTGTCAAATAATACCCTGACAGCCATATATGCAACTTCTTTGAATCATACCTGTGTAATAAAGCTGCTATATCCTGTTATATCAGTCAGACCAATCAGATGCAGGCGCTAGCCAAACAAATAGGAGAAACATCAATATGGGCAAAGAGAAACAGAAACCCGGCAAAGATGACAAAAAGCCCAAGGACAACGTAAAGAAGAAGGGCAAAAAAGAGGACAAGGTAAATAAAAAGAAAAAAGCCAAGAAAAAGACGACCAAAAAGTCAAAAAAAGATACAGTGAAAAAATCCAAGTCATCAGCAGCAATGAAACCACAGACTACTAAGATCTCCCATGAAGAACGCCTGGAGATGATCCGAACTGCCGCCTACTATCTGGCTCAAAAACGTAGTTATTCAGGAGAATCAGAACTGGATGATTGGCTTACCGCTGAAAAAGAGATAGAGGAGATGATCAGAGAAGGAGAGGATTAATCCTCATCCGCATCCTGCTTCTTACCATTACTACGCTTGATGCCATTACCAGACTGCATGCGTAGTTTGAGCAACATACCGATAAGGGTGGATTCCAACGCCTGATAGGCCCTGGCCTGGGCCTCCTGATGGGTAGTGGAGACGTTGCCTTCAAGCATGGACAGCCGGGCATCAAAATAGGCGATATCCGCTTCCAGCCCACTAACACTCACCTTGGGCCAATGCTCATCGGTTTTCTCTGACTTAGACATCAGTATTCTTTACCCTTATGCCTAGCATCTGTATGCAGGGTCATGGATTGAGATTAAATGTCCATCTGTTTACCAACACATCATCCCTATGGCGAAGCCTAAAAGTATAATAACATGGGCTCCTGAATTAATAATAGAACTATGGTACTCCGGATCTCCGGCACCAAATCAAAAATCAAAAGTGGTAACCACACTATGACTACAATACGCCAAGAAGACCTGATTCAAAGTATTGCAGATGGATTGCAGTATATCTCCTATTATCATCCTACAGACTATATACAGGCCCTCACTGCTGCCTGGGAACGAGAGGAATCACCATCAGCAAAAGATGCTATGGCCCAGATCCTGGTCAACTCCAGGATGTGCGCCGAAGGCAAACGCCCGATCTGCCAGGATACCGGCATGGTAGTGGCAATTCTTGAAGTAGGTATGGACCTGCAATTTGAGTCTGATATGAGTCTGGAGGATATGGTAAACGAAGGTGTACGACGTGGTTATAATCACCCAGATAATATACTGCGTGCATCCGTAGTAGCTGACCCAGCCGGTGCCCGTCAGAATACAAAAGACAACACGCCAGCGGTCATCCATACCAAACTTGTTCCTGGTGACAAGCTGGTTATAAAGCTGGCAGCCAAGGGTGGTGGCTCAGAAAATAAAACCAAGTTTGCCGTACTCAACCCATCTGGCAGTCTGGTGGACTGGGTTCTGGACATAGTGCCACAGATGGGTGCCGGCTGGTGCCCACCGGGAATGCTGGGTATAGGTATCGGTGGCTCTGCTGAAAAGGCCATGCTGTTGGCCAAAGAGTCACTGATGGAGCATATCGACATTCATGAACTACAGGCACGTGGACCACAGAGCCGGGTGGAAGAGCTACGTCTTGAGTTGTTTGAAAAGGTAAATGCACTAGGCATTGGCGCCCAGGGTCTGGGTGGTCTTACCACAGTGCTGGATGTAAAGATCAACGACTACCCAACCCATGCCGCTTCCCTGCCAGTGGCCATGATCCCCAACTGCGCCGCCACCCGCCATGTGGAGTTCACCCTGGATGGAAGCGGAGCTGCTGACCTGCAACCACCTAAGCTGGAAGACTGGCCGGAGATCTCCCTGGAAGGTGGAGGCAATGCCCGCAAGGTGAATCTCGACTCTGTAACCAGAGAGGATATCGCCAGTTGGCAGCCAGGTGAAAGTCTCCTGCTGTCAGGTAAACTTCTGACCGGACGGGATGCTGCCCACAAGCGTATCCAGGAACTTCTGGATAAAGGTGAGCCACTGCCGGAAGGGGTAGACTTCAACAACCGCTTCATCTACTACGTGGGTCCGGTGGACCCGGTTCGAGATGAAGTTGTGGGACCGGCCGGACCCACCACCTCCACCCGTATGGACAAGTTCACCGACATGATGCTGTCGGACATGGGTCTTATCGGTATGGTGGGCAAGGCCGAGCGTGGCCCTGCCACCGTAGAGTCCATCAAACAGCATGGAGCAGCCTACCTTATGGCCGTGGGTGGCGCCGCCTATCTGGTATCCAAGGCTATCCGTTCCGCCCGTATAGTGGCCTTTGAAGAGCTGGGTATGGAGGCCATACGCGAATTCGAAGTGGAGGATATGCCGGTAACCGTAGCGGTAGATAGCAAGGGCACATCGGTACATCAGACCGGTCCGGCCGAGTGGCGGGTAAAAATTGAGGATATGAAAAAATAGATTGCATCGCCAGAAACGCTGTCGCTTATTCTGGCCTACAAACCTAAAGGGTAGGCCGGGATATGCACAGCATTCCAAGCGAACCGTCGATCCCGTAGGCCGGGATAAGCGGAGTGTTTCCGGCAACACAATTTTCCACTACCAACAGGAAAAGGAGTTTCCTATGAGCAACTACAAACGGATTTACCTTAATGACCATTGCTACTTTTTCACGGCGGTCACCCACAACAGAAACCCAATCTTCCAATCTCCAGAGCAGGTGCAACTGCTGAGAGATGCCTTTCGTTACGTGCAAGAACGCCGATCATTTGACCTGCTTGCAGCTTCTGTGATGCCGGATCATATTCACTGTTTATGGCGCATGCAGGATAGAGACAGCAACTATTCAGTTCGCTGGCAGATGATCAAGACGGCATTCACTCGCAAGATCAGAAAAGTGCATCCCGGAAAAGAAGTATGGCAACCGCGTTTCTGGGAGCATGTTATTCGAAACGAAGAGGATTTCAAAAGACATCTGGATTACATCCACTACAACCCGGTCAAGCATGGATTATGCAAATCACCCCATGATTGGCAGTACAGCTCATTTCAGCGCTATCTGAAAGCAGGGTTTTATGCACCTGATTGGGGTAAGGAGTATCCAACATCGATTAACAAAATGGATCTGGAGTAACAGATTGCCAGAAACGCTATCGCTTATTCTGGCCTACGGATATTCAGGTGGCGGTAGACCGGAATAAGCAACGCGTTCCAGGCAATACACAATGGCGGTAGACCGGGATATGCACAGCATTCCAGGCAATACACAGTGGCAGTAGGCCAGGATAAGCAGAGCATTCCAGGCAATACGCAGTGGCAGTAGGCCGGGATAAGCAGTGCGTTCCCGGCAATACTGGAGTAACAGATTACCAGAAACGCTATCGCTTATTCTGGCCTACGGATATTCAGGTGGCGGTAGACCGGAATAAGCAACGCGTTCCCGGCTATAGGTTAGACCACCAGATCCAATTGTTGAATGGTACCTACACCACCATCCTCTTCCAGAAAGATCCCGGAATCACGTACCGCACCCAGGGTCTCATTGGCCGCATCCTTGATCAGGAATGGAGTGTCGATATGACCCAGGTAGATGGCACCTACACCACGCCGTCCCAGAGCAACCAGTTGATCGTTTCCGGCACTGTCTTTGGACCAGATGCGCAGACGATCATAGATGCTGTCATTTTCATCTATCCAGTTGTTACCATCATGGTCATAAGCGGCTAGATCAGCAAAACCATTTCCAGTCTCAGGTCCAAACAGTTCACTACCGTCGTTTATCTTGCCATCGTTGTTTTTATCCAGGGCCAAAAAACCGCTACCTGGGCCAACAAAGGCAATCTGGTCTGATCTGCCATCTGCATCAATATCAAAACTAAAACTGCGCTCGGTGAGTTCCACCGCAGAGCCGCTGAAATTGACCACCAATGGATCTTTCAGGGCATCTCCAGCCCGCAGGCTGAGTGACTGCTCACTGTAAAACTCCCGGCTCATATTCAGATCCACACTGATGGCAATCTCCTTACCATCTGCTGTACGCACCACTCCCTCAGCCGAGAAGCTGGTGGTCTCTGATTCATAGTGGGATTCATAATAGTCATAAACCAGGCCCCAGCCCTGACGTCCCTCCGCTGTTGGAGCTTGTTCCTGGGTCGGCGTATCTGCTGCCTGGACTTCCACATCTTCCGGGACAGCCTCCATCTCGGAAGGATGCATCAGCTTTAACTCTTTACCGGTAAGGCGCTCCACCAGAAGCTTTAGCAATGAGTGCTCCAACTCTTCCATGGGACTGGGTGCATCCTGATCCAACATGGCAGCCTTTGCCGGTTGCAGAGAGCTGGCCTGGGCTGAAATTTCCACCTGCCTGAATTCAACGCTCATTGTTGCGGAAAGCGCATCAAACCTGGCACGACTCGCTGGACCGGAAACCGCTTGTGTCTCCTGTCCATCCTGCCAGAACTGCAGGGATTCGCGCTTTTCATGTTTTTCTGTTGCTTGATGGCTACTGGCCATCTGGATACTGGAATCAGCTATCTTCATACCGTCCACCATGAATACTGTGGCCGGGTATTGGCTAGTGCGGAACTGATACCGCCAAATCTACCATCCCGACCGGGAGGAGTGATTAAGATAATTGGCGGCCAGATCCGGAGATCCTTTAGAAAAGAGTCGGGAAAACAGTTCCTAACTAATTGGGAATAAAGGTATTTTTGTCTAAGACAGCTTACAGCTCTCTGGTGGCAAGAAACTGGATATCCGGCCAGCGCTCCACGGTCAGATCCAGATTGACCCGGGTTGGAGCCAGGTACACCAACTGATCATCTCCATCGATAGCCAGGTTATCATGGGCCTTGGCCTTGAACTGTTCCAGCATCTTGGGATCATCACACTGCACCCAACGGGCGGTGGCCACATTGATGGCCTCTACAATCGCATCCACACCATACTCATCCTTGAGGCGGTGGGCAGCCACATCAAACTGCAGCACACCAACCGCACCCAGTATGATGTCGTTGTTGCGCATAGGCCGGAACACCTGGGTGGCACCCTCTTCACACAGCTGTACCACACCCTTCTGCAATGCCTTCAGACGTAGTGGGTCCTTTAGCACCACACGCCGGAACAGCTCCGGGGCAAAGTATGGGATACCCTCATACTTCAACTCTTCCCCTTCGGAAAAGGTATCTCCGATCTGGATGGTACCGTGGTTGTGCAGACCAATAATATCTCCCGGCCAGGCCTCATCCACATGTTTGCGCTCATCGGCCTGGAAGGTGATGGCATTGCTCACCTGTACCGTCTTACCGATGCGCACGTGGCGCATCTTCATGCCTTTTTTATAAGAACCGGAACAGACCCGCAGGAAGGCAATACGATCGCGGTGGGCCGGATCCATATTGGCCTGGATCTTGAACACAAAACCGGAGAACTTTTTCTCTGAGGCCTCTACCGGGCGTTGTACCGCCTCCCTGGGTATGGGAGCGGGAGCATACTCCACGAAGGCGTCAAGCAGCTCTTTTACACCAAAGTTATTGATGGCGGAACCGAAAAACACCGGGGTCAGCTCACCCCGATTGTATGCCTCCTGGTCCCATTCATGGCTGGCACCCTGAACCAGCTCAATCTCTTCGCGTAACTCCTCGGCCTGATCTCCGATCACCTCATCCAGCCTGGGATTGTCCAGGCCTTCAATGACCTCGCCTTCCTGGATCTTACCGCCATGGGTGGCGCTAAACAGATGAGTAGTATGCGTACGCAGATCATATACCCCCTTGAAGCGTTTACCCATGCCAATAGGCCAGGTCAGGGGGGCGCAATTTATTTTCAGGACAGACTCTACCTCATCCAGCAGTTCCATGGCATCCCGGCCTTCCCGGTCCAGTTTGTTGATGAAGGTAATGATGGGAGTGGTGCGCAGACGGCACACCTCCATGAGCTTGATGGTGCGTGACTCCACACCTTTGGCCACATCAATCACCATCAGTGCCGAGTCCACAGCAGTCAGGGTGCGATAGGTGTCCTCGGAGAAATCTTCATGTCCCGGGGTATCCAGGAGATTCACCACAGCTTCGTTGTATGGGAACTGCATCACTGAGGAGGTGACAGAGATACCACGCTGCTTCTCCAGTTCCATCCAGTCTGAGGTGGCATGGCGTGCAGCCTTACGTCCCTTCACTGTACCGGCCAGCTGGATGGCACCTCCGAACAGCAACAGCTTTTCGGTCAGGGTGGTCTTACCGGCATCGGGGTGAGAGATGATCGCAAAGGTACGACGACGATTCAGTTGTTCCAGCAGTTCAGACATACGGGGTAATTCGCAACAGAAAGCGGGGTATTATACAGACTAAGGAGAATATAGGTTAGGAGATATTCTCCTTAGTAATTCTCAGATTGGTGTCGCCCAGACTCCAGTGGCTGTAGGGACAAGGCCAGAACCATGGCATCCTCACGCCCCTCCTTGGCCGGATAGTAGCCTTGGCGCAGACCAATCTCATTAAATCCCATAGAGACATACAGACAATATGCCGCCCAGTTACTGACCCGCACCTCTAGAAACAGGGTATCAACACTCTTCCTACCAGCAGTTGCAACCAGGTGTTGCAGCAGACGCCGTCCCAGCCCCTGTCCGTGCATGGCGGGATCGATACAGATATTAAGAATCTGGGCTTCACCCGTGATAATTGACATCACTGCATAACCAACACAATGCTCATCCTGTCTATAGACACAACAGTAGTAGTTACTACGGATACAGTCGCGAAAATTCCCCACAGTCCAGGGGAAATCATAGGCCTGCTGTTCTAT
>JANQEV010000037.1 GCA_028278145.1 Chromatiales bacterium
GGCCTGCCGGAGTTGCCAGGTACTGATATGGGGCCGGTGATAGAAGCGGCGGCGAAACAGCGTATCGAGCACGCTATAAGTCTGGAGTCAGAGATAAATCCTCCAATCCTGTCCATGGATGTTTCTGAACATGCTCCAGGCTTCTATGTTGGCCCAACCCTGTTTGCCGATGTAAAACCGGAGAGCCCACTCGCCCAGGAGGAGATATTTGGTCCAGTGCTGGCATTGATCAGGGCTGATGATTTTTCCCAGGCCCTGGAGATCGCCAATGGCACCAGGTATGCACTTACCGGGGGAGTCTATAGTCGCAGCCCGGCCAATCTGAAACGTGCAGCTGAAGAGTTTCAGGTAGGTAATCTATATCTCAATCGAGGCATCACCGGCGCATTGGTTGGGAGACAGCCGTTTGGTGGTTTCAAAATGAGTGGAGTTGGCAGCAAGGCAGGTGGCCAGGATTACCTGCTGCAGTTTATGGAGCCACGCACGGTTACCGAGAACACCATGCGTCGTGGTTACGCACCAATGGAATAATCTTGGCTGGAGGATAAGTCAATGTATCAGATAATACACCGCATAGGGATCAAGGCCCCAGTGGAGAAGGTGTACAACGCATTAACAACAGACTCTGGTCTATCTACCTGGTGGACAACAGATACCAGTGGTGCTGGTGATGTTGGTTCCATCATAGAGTTCAGGTTTGGTAAGGATGGGCCGGATTTTGAAGTTATGGAACTGCAGCCCAATTCATTGGTGCGCTGGAGGCACTATGGAGAGATGCCAAAGGCCTGGATGGGAACTGAGATTAATTTCCAACTCTCCACCAATGGAGATCAGACCTATGTACTGTTTACTCACTCCAACTGGAAAGAGTCATCGGAGTTTATGGGCCACTGCAGCACCAAGTGGGCAGTATTCATGCTGAGCCTGAAAGATGCACTGGAAACCGGGAAGGGGAAGCCGTTTCCTGAAGATGTGCATATAGATCATGATGAGTATTAAGTCATAGCTGGTTTAGGGAGGCAAGATGGATCTTGAAGCAAAAGTTGTCTTGGCGCATCTGTTGAAAACCCAGCATGTGGCAGCACTGGGTACTATGCATGGTAGTCAACCTGAGGTAAGCATGGTCACCTACCTTCCGGCAACGGACTTCTCCAGGATCTATATTCATATCAGCGGTCTGGCTCGTCATACCAAAAACATCCAGAAGCAACCGGCGGTTGGCCTCATGATCTCTGAAGAGAACAATATGAATAAAGATCCTCAAACACTTGCGCGTCTGTCCATGCAGGGAGAGGCCAAACTCATTGATCCGTCTGCACCAGAGTATGCACAGATAAAGGCCGGGTATCTTAAGAAGTTTCCAGATTCAGAAGTCACCTTTGGACTGGGAGATTTTAATCTCTATGCCATTGAGTTGGAGTCTGCCCGCTTTGTGGCCGGCTTTGGTCGTGTATTCAACCTGACCAAGCACGGATTGGCTGATGCAGAGTCTGCACATGAACAGAATGTGGGACGGGGTTAATTAGATTTGATGCCAAGTTTCAGCAAAAAAATGGAATTGCAGGAATGTATTTCTGGCTTCCAGGATCTCCAATAGACAAATTATCTGAAGTGTCATGCTGCCAGGAATTGCTCCTCGGTAAGAAGCTATAACATGCGAGTCTGGCAACTCTGATATTTAGCAAAAAGGCCATAGTGGGGATAGTTCGTTTTTGGCCCGTTTGAAGGCAGTTTCACCAACTTTAGGAAAGGTGCCAAGAGATTTTGCGTGCCTTTCCATACATTCCAAAAACTGAACAATGTTATCTTCTGCAACTAATATCTTTTCAGGATGGTTGGTCAGCTTATATATGATTAGATGTTCGATGCCATTAGATATATACCGTTCGAGTCTGCCTTTACACTGGGTGTCTAAGCGTAAGCCTTTCCTTTCAGTTATTGTCATTACCTTCGAGGCGAGTCTGTTCTTTATTGCTAATTGGTTAACTAAGGACATTAGTATTACTTAAAGATTGACGGTCTATGGATGATACATCAAATTATACGCATTCAATGACTGCGGGTTCGGATATTATTACATTATTTCCTAACTATTCTTCCGCTGGTAATAACTCATAGATAGGAGAAAAACAATGTCCAAACTTCAACTTGTTTTAACGTTGGTTGAGCCTGTATGCCTTCATAGTTTTTTATTCCAGGTTCACTAAACGATTAATGTCATATCTTTCGTGTATTTGGTAACAGCTATTCGACACCAGGGTACATCGTTCTAGTAGAACAAAATCTGGCCATGCACTAATATCTAGATTGGACTAAACAGTACAGGTAGATCAACTTAGCATAGTTGAGTATTGATGTACTCTGGCATGGTTTTTTTAGCTGGTGGTCATAGGGCAATATTGCTATCACCGGTGATTCCATACGGCGTAATACTTTTGTTCCTACCAGATCTAATTATTACAAAATGATATGCCGTTAATGAAAGATAAGCACAGCGATAACAGATCATATTCCCAACTTGTCAATCTCCGGGTAAATACTTCTCAGCTGAAGATTGGTATGTATGTCAGCAAACTGGATCGTCCCTGGGAGCAAACACCATTCAAGCTCCAAGGATTCCTAATCAAGAGTCCAGAGCATATCGATGAGGTGAAAAGATATTGCGATTATGTCTACATAGATCAGGAAAAATCCATCACTATCCGCGACAAGCATATTCCTACCCGTATTAGTTCAGGAGCCAGCACCAAAACTGTGAAGAGGGTCATAAGATCTCGCGTGACGCCTCAATCAACCAACAAAAAAAGCAAAAGTAAAAGCTGGGAGACAGGTCATCACTTTACTCAACGAGATTTAGAGCCGGCACAAAAGACCTATAAAGAAACATCTAAGCTGGTCAAATCCATAATGCATGATGTCAAATTGGGGCACGTTATCGATGCCCCAAGTGTAAAGGAGGCAGTGGCTGCCTGCGTGGATAACATTGTCCATCACGCAGATGCCATGACACTGATGTCCAGGTTGAGAAACAAGGACGAATACACATCGGAACACAGTCTTAATGTCGCAATTATATCTATCACCCTAGGCAGGCATGCTGGAATGGAAACACAACAACTCCAGGAGATAGGGTTATGTGGTCTCCTGCACGATATGGGGAAAATGCTCACTCCAGAGCAGATATTGAACAAGGCAGGCCCTTTGACAGATGATGAGAAAGTGATAATGCAGCAACACCCGGTGAATGGGCGCGATATCCTCTCTTCCACCAGTGGTATCTTTTACGAAGCTATTCACGTGGCTCATGCACACCATGAACGTATTGACGGCAATGGTTATCCCCAAGGCCTGGTTGGGAAAGATATCTCTCTGTATAACCGTATAGTTACCATTGCGGATGTATTCGATGCCATAACCGGTGACCGCGCCTACAACAGTGGTGCCACAGTAGAGACTGCCCTACGTTTTCTGCACGATGGGCGTGGGGAAAGATTCGATCCCATTCTGGTGACCCAGTTCATTGAAAATATTGGAATATACCCTTTGGGAACAGTGGTGGAGATGCAAAACGGGGAGATAGGAATAGTTGTGAACACCAACTATGAGCACAGACTACGCCCCTGGGTAAAGATTATCCTGGATAAGGCACACGCTCCATGTGAGCCATTCCTGGTGAACCTTTCTGCGTCAGATCTGGACCAAGAGGGTAATCCATACTGGATCAAGGCATCCCATAACCCCAGAAATTTCGGTATTGACCTGTTCAAACATATCCATGCGCAGCTGGATTAAATTAATAGACCAACAATAACTAGCTTGATGTTATGGAATAAGATTAATCAATATTGTTATTTCCACACCAGGTTTAGGAGTTCAATATCGTCCAGTTTATTATTGATATGACAGGTTGGGCAGCCTTTGCTGGATGGCTCATTGGTACAACCAACGCATTTTTCTACCTGTTTTTTTGTGGCGACTAACTCAGTTTTTAGAGATCTTAAGTTTGTAATTCTATTTTCAATATCTTCGATGGCAGTACCAATAACCCCAGATACTTTGTTACTCCCCTCGTCTCCTGTGGTACAGGCCTCCCTGGTTTGTTTGATAACTCTTATTATCTCAAGCGGAAAACCGTTTTCTGTAAGATGAATAATTGCCTTAAGTCGGGCTAGATCATGCTCAGAATATAAACGTGTGCCGCCACTGGTTCTGTATGGCTCTATTAGACCTTCTTCCTCGTAATATCTAATTGTACGTACTGTTATGTTGAGCCGGTCGGCAACTTCACCAATTTTTAGATTGTTTAATGACATCTAGCCTATTCTTATCCAGAAGTAGTAAAGACCATGTTCCTCAGCCTGTCCTACTAACTCATTGTGAGTTAACGAGCAGTAGGACGGTATGTCGTTTAGCATCGAAACTTTGTTTGACTCGACCAGGGCAATTTCACCAGATTTCATGCGCTTGAATTCCCTGGATAAGTGTATCACCGGGGCCGAGCAGCACATGTCTTTTATATCGACATGGTGATCATGTGCGATTTCCACCTTACAGGCCTACCAACTGGGCGCTATAGCCCCTGTCTGTAACTGCATGCAGTAGGGTTAAGGAATTAGTTGCCTCTGGGTTATAAGACACCAGGAGTAAATGCGACTTTTCCTCATTGAATCTAGGTGCAATGACGCTGTCTATTCCACGAAGGTGTTCAACTAATATCTCTCTACCTGCCTGATCGGTCGAGTCGTCCAGGTGAATCAATATATCAGATATCTGCATAGCTACCTACCTATCTAACGTTTACGTAAGATCAGTATCTAACGTAAACGTTAGATTGTCAAATAAGCATGGTT
The DNA here is from genome assembly GCA_028278145.1 of Chromatiales bacterium. Classification (GTDB taxonomy): domain Bacteria; phylum Pseudomonadota; class Gammaproteobacteria; order Chromatiales; family Chromatiaceae; genus JAAGZL01. Next base: position 4,851 of record JANQEV010000037.1, read on the forward strand.
TATGATTATGCTTTTAACGTGATAGGCAGGATTGAATAGGGTTTGGTATTTCTTGATGTGGGAATTATTAGCTGAACTGCTTTATCCAACCATCAGATAGTTGTGGCCACGCTGGTAACCCATGGCATTCAGTTGAGTGGCAATGTCATCCCGGGCCCCATGGTTGGCCACATAACCGAGTACGAACGGCATGTTCTCAGACTGCAGCCATTCTGGTGCCACTACAGGTACGCCATTCAGTTTGTTGCCGATCTTGTTTGGATCAATGTCGATCCAGGCTTGTGGTGTAAATCCGTGATTTAGCAGATGCTGGCAACGCTTCCTGGTCTTCCTGCCTGCACCCCATATGACAAAATTGTCCCTGTGCTTCAGCAGTCGATGTTCCTGAGACAGATATGCAGCGCGTAACCGATCGAAGGCATCCCTTGAATAGCGTTCATCCACCCTGGAGGTGCGGCGTGGATATTCACGCCACGCTAGTAGTTCCTGGGGTAGCTTGGCCATCTTCATACCTGCATGATGTATGCGTAGCCACAGATCATAGTCTTCAGGAAATGGACCTGTTCTGTAGCCACCTAGATCAACAACCTGTTTGCGTCGGAACATGACGCTGGGGTGCACCAGAGGCGATTCTATATAGATATCATCAGCAATGTCCTGAGCTGTTACACAGCTATTCTGCCAGCGCATATATTCACGGAAACCGTCCTGGATGATCTCTTCAGGAAAGAGACTGGCAAAGGTTCCCAAGGCTGTTATATCTGGGTTTTGCTGCATAAATTCATGCTGTAACTGCAGGCGTTGCGGCAGCATGATGTCGTCGCTATCCATGCGGGCAACCAGAGATGCCGTACAGTGTTGTAGCCCATGATTCAGGGCCGCAACCAGGCCAGTATCTGGATTCTCAAGAATCTGTATCCTAGGGTCGTTACTGGCATACATTTCTATCCGCTCAACCGAGTTATCGCTGGAACGGTCGTTTACCGCTATCAGCTCAAAGCTGTTCAGGCTTTGTTTCTGAATGGATAGCAGACACTCATCCAGGGTCGATTCGCTGTTACGAAACGGCAACAGGATGGATATTTCAGGTGGGGTATTATTCGTCCCCGATGATGCGTTCATCGCGTGGTGCGAGTATCAGTTTCTCTGCATTGGACTTGCTGGAGGCGTGGATCATGCGAATGATTTCTTCCGAATCCTCCGGCTCGCTTTTGCGCATTTCGTTGACCTTGACCTTGGCCTCGCGGTATTTCTCAAAGGTGTCTATGTGTTGCAGCTTATTTTCCGGCTGTACCCGGTATACGAAAAAAGGCATCTGAATTAACTGTCCTGGTTTAAGTGATGGCGCTATTGTAACTTGAAGCTGGTCTCTAAAAAACAGATCTATTGGTGATTGCCGTCTATTTGGGTGGTTTATTGCAGCAGGGTGGTGCCGGTGCCCGGGCGTTATTGCGGGCATTTTCATCCAGATACACATACCAACTGGCTTTGAAACGATTCCACCGGCTATCGTCTGGTGGAAAGCCAATATCCTCCAGCAGTTCGGAAATGGTGAGAAAGTTGGTAATGGTTGTGTTGTACAGGACCTTGAGCCGTTTTTGGCCCAGATTTATCTGCAACTGTATGATTCCATCTGCCTCAGATATGGCCTTCTCAACTGCCATGGTATCTGCGGTATGGGAGAGTGCAGGCAGATGTATGGTTCTGCATGCCTCCCATGCCTTTTGTGGCTTTAAAGCGCTGCGATCCGGCATGGCTCTACAGGGTGCGCAGGAAATGGATGATTCTCCATCGGTCCTCTTCCTTGATGGTGGCCTTGAATGGAGGCATGCCAGTTTTAAACTGTGCTCCACCTTCGCTGATGGTCCATATCAGGTAGCTATCCCTGGATAGTGGTGGCATGCGTATGAACCTGGTCAGATTCGCCGGGCGTGGTTTCAGTGCGGCACCGGCAGGGCCATCTCCCTTGCCTTGTTTGCCATGACAGACAGAACAGAAGGTCTGATACAGCTCTGCACCCCTGGCAATGTTCTCCTGGGAAGGGGGTAGGGGATTGATCATGATGCCATATGGTGCAGGTATGCCGCCCGGACGCATACTGGAGTGATGGCGTTGCATGCTGTGATCCATCATGCTGTGATCCATCTTGTGCCGCATCATCATTTCACGTTTATTCATCATGCCCTGGGCAGAGAGTGCAGTGGAAAGTTGCAACAGTATCACTGCAATAACTAATATGTACTTCTGTTTTGCGATCATCCTCAGTTCCTCGAATCTGTGATTGCTATTTAACTGTGATGGTAATCTTCTTAGACATAAGAGGCGGGTCATATGACTCATGGTCTTCGTCTGCCAATAACAACTGCAGGGTGTGCTGGCCCGCGGGAAGCTCCAGTATGGTCTCAGTTTCCCCCTGGTCAAAGTGCATGATGTCTTTGGTATATGGCAGTGGTTGTTCCATATCCAGGGGTCGTTCCAGGTCTATCAACAGATGGTGGTGGCCGGCAGTATGTTTGTTTTTTGCCTTATCACCCGCTGTGGTCACACCAAACCCGGTTATACCAAAGATAACAGAAAATGGGCTGGTAACCGTTGCTCCATCCTGAAGGTTTACGAAGAACACCCGGGCACTATCAGGTGGTGAATGTGCAAAGGTTGTGCTCATCCACAACATCACTGTTCCAGCCACTACTATTCTGATACGGTTCATGTTTATCTCTCAGCGTAGACTCCCATATTCCCTTTCTCATCAAATGCAATTACTTTATATGGGTCCTTTCTTGGCCCTTCCATCCCTGGTGAGCCCATGGGCATTCCAGGTACAGCCAGTCCCTTGAACTTGGGTTTCTCTTTCAACAGGCGGGCTATCACATCTGCCGGGACATGTCCCTCGATCACATAGTCACCCACCTTGGCGGTGTGACAGGAGCTTAGCTTGCGTGGTATGCCCATATCATTTTTAACCTGCTGCATATCTGATGAGTTATGAGCCTCTATAGTGAAACCGTTCTGTTGCAGATGCTTGATCCAGCTGTTACAGCAACCACAGGTGGGACTTTTATACACCACAATCTCTGCTGCAACAGATGTCTGTTGCTGGATAAGAATGGCGCCGAATAGTATTGCCAGAACTGCCATCACCCAGATTGCACCTTTAGCAACTGAATTGTTGAATAGTTTTGTCTGTCTCATATCTGTCTCTCAAAAAGTAGATGGTTAACCACTGCCAGTCCGGTTATTGGCCATGGAGTTACGTTGGTTCCATATTTTGTAGATTTCATCTGACCAGTGGGACTGTACCCAGGCCAGGATGTCGTAGATCTGTTGTGGAGTAAGTTTGTCGCCAAATGCCGGCATGGTGCCACCCAGAGGGATACCACCGTAGATTACTGTTCTGCGTAATATCGAAAGCGGGTGGTGCCAGGTGTGGGCAGAACCGTTCAGTGGCGGTGGTGGCAATTTGCCATTGGCATCCAGTTTATTCCACTCCTTGGTCCCTGATGCGTCTGGTTTGTGGCATACAGCACAGTGGCTCTGGTACAGGGGGTTGCCGCGTTCAACCTGATCCTGACTGTACCAGCGTTTCAGCTGAGTCATCGTCTGCTGGGTCGGATTCTCAGCTATTGCTATCGAGTCATCACCGCAGCCGGCAAGGAGCAGCGGCGTCATTACAGATAGGAAAACCATATTTGAGGTGTTTCTCATATCTACTCCGTCATGGCTGTTGCCGGTTGCGGCAACGCACAAGGGAAATAATCCAGTCGCACATGATTCAGACCGGAAAGCAGGCCTGAATTACAGCCTGAGACTGCTGTCTCAGAAGTTATGTAGTAGGTTAGGACCAGGGCGGTCGAAACGGTGGTGATGTATTCCAGCGCAGGGGAGTAGTATCAGAGTTGCGCTCATGTGCTGCATTAGCGGTGCTGACGGGAAAAATGAAATTAGGTATCAGCGCCGGTGCTGCAAAGCAGAATGAACAGGAGATGCTTGTACAGTCAGATGTATTACAGCAACCTTCACTGTTGCTGCCATGGCAATCGTGATCAGAATTAGTCATGTCAGCCATCATGGCTGGCGCTGGGGAGTGGTCAGATATATCCATATAAGCCGACATGGCTGTCTGAAACGGCGCAATTGCCAGAAGCAGGGCAAGTATGATCAGCAAGCGTTTGTCTGAAGATCTATACATAAAATGGATTTTACATATATACCTGTTGAATGAAAGCGTTAACTGTTCGTCACGGCTTGGACAAAAAAGTTCAATTAGGAACCTCTGATTAATTCCATCCTTAGGTTCGCAAAGACAATACATCCATGTATTTGCTCCTCCATGATGGCCGAGACGCTGCCTTTGCGTCTTGAGATGCAAGGCGGCTTGTGCAGCTAATGGCCTTAGTCCTTAGCAAGCGAGCCAACACAGCACGACCCCATGGACGGGGGAGGTAGAGCGACGCCAGGAGCCAAAGCCGAGATCTGGCGCAAAGGCGCGTCCCGTAGGGTTTGCGCCAAATGGCGCGCTCGCTGTGTTGTGGCGCTTGCCGTATAGCTAAGGCATGCGGCCTGCGCACCACGCCTTGCGATCATCGCCATTTGAACACAAACTCGGTTCATCAGCGAATCAATCAGAGGCTCCCTAGTTATTAGTTTCCCGGTTGCTCTGTTTCAGTTTTACTATGTTGGCATTGTCCCAGGGGCCAGTAATCGTATACCTGGTAGTGGATACCTTGTCCACCTGTCTGCCGATAAGTTTTTGCACCAGAAGTAAAGCTGCGCCAACCGCTGGACCTCCGGCAAGGGCTCCAGCTACTGGGATAGCGGTAGAGATACTAGGGGTGACTGTTACCAGTTGATCGAAGTCCTGGTCTACCAGGCCAGTGCGTCCGGTGATCTCAATCAGGGCCGCCGGTCCCTCCAGTCGTAGATCATTGGTGTAGGCGTCCCCTGAGTCCAGTTGGAATGACCCTTCTGCCTTGTCGAAGCTGAATCCTTTTTTGAAGGTGTCTGAAAAGTCCAGGGTAAGTCGACGTTGCAGGGCGCTGATGTTGAGTAGTCCAAACACCCGTCCCAGACCTGGATTAACTTCCAGAAAGCGCCCCTTACCGATTTCCATCTTCATGCGCCCACTGACATCTGTATTATTGAACTGGCGTGGGTTGCCACTCCATGTAAGGTTTGCCTCTATCTCTGCCGGGGCCTTTTTCAGGTTGGGTGCAAACCCTAACCTGGTGAGCAGTTTTCCCAGTGAGTCGGTTTTACCCTTCAATCTGATTCTGGATAGGTTCTGGTTGTTTTTTCTGGTCCAGCTGCCACGTGCTGACATATTAAGACGCTTGGAAGATATCTTCATCTGCTCGAGCTTAAGCCCTTCGGGAATTCTTTTGGTGATGATTTTTAGTGGACCAAAATCCTTTCTGTTGACTGTCAGTGATTTGCTGGAAAGAATAATTGCCGGGAGTGTCCTTGGATCGGTGCTGCTGGATTTACCTGGGTCCTTTTTAGGGATTTCTGATAATTTGTCCGGATCCAGTTTCATGGTCAGACGCTTAAGATCAATAATGATGGGCTTGCTCTTGAAGGGCAGGGGTACTTTGATTGCACCATCCATGAGGCTGCTGGTTATCTTTCCGTTTATGGAATGTTTAGTCTCGGAAAAACTGATCTTGGCCTTGTCTAATATGGTGTCGCCAAACTTGAGTTTGCCAAAACTAAGACTCTTGCCCCTGATTTTGGGTAGCACCAATTCATTCTGTGTACTGCTGTCATCCAGCCAGGGGGATAGGTCCAGATATTTTAGTTTTCCGCTCAGCACCAGTTCTTTGGACTTTGGTGCCTTTGCCTTGCCGCCACCAAGTACCACACTGCCGCGGTTCAGGGTTAGTTTTCCGGTTTTGGATGTATAAAAGTAGAGATCGCTGTTGAGGACATTGCCATAGTCTAGCTTCAGATGTTTGTTCGGGTTGTCGGATATAGTAGTGCTTAAGCGCAAGTTCCGTTTCTGCTTTTTGCCCTTGCCAATGGGTGTGGGTTGTTTGATAGCGGTTCCAATCAGGTCTGATGTTGCAGTTACCCTGGTGTACATCTTGCCCTTGTTCTTGCGTAGGGATGGGATTTCGAAGCGTAGTTTCCAGTTGCTTTTACCTTCCAGTATGTCCAGATCCAAGTTGGGGAAATGTTTGTTCAGGCGTTTAATAGATACAGGTCCGTATGCCTGTACCAGAGTGGAATTGCCCTTCTTCAGAGGGGTTATGTCCAGTTTGATCTTTTCCCCCAGGACTCGGGCCTTTAGGCCCTTGGCCTTTACCCCGTTCTGATTGAATGCAAGTTTACCTTGGATCTTGTTTATGGGTAGTTCGATCTGTTTCAGGAATATGCTGGAATTTTTAAAACCAAGCTTTCCATTGATACTGAACTTGCCTTCATCCAGGGGTAGTTTTAGCTTCAGTGCCAATTCCACATCCCCTTTGGCATCCAGTATTTTTTCCACTACGGCAAAATCTTTAGCCAGTGGGGTTTGGGTCAGAAGCTTTAACTCATCACTGAATGGACCATGGGCCTTGCCGGTTAGTTTAAGTGGTGAGGCGTTTTCCAGGTCATCAATCCTTCCGTTCACATTGTGTAACCTGGAGTTCAGCATGCGTCCTTTACTGGCCCAAATGTCCAGGCTGTTGTTGTGAAAACGCAGTTCTGCGGCCAGCTGCTTGATTTGTGGCCACTCCGGATCATAGTTCAGCACCGCGTCATCTACCCGAAACAGTACTTCAAAGTGCCCGCTGTTTTTATAGAAAGGAAAGGCGTCTATGGGGCCACGGAATATGGCGCTACCATCCAAGACTCTGCCACTGATTATGCTCTGATCCAGCCATTGCACCACATCGTCGGGCATGATGGAGGTAGGCAGATATTTTGATGTAGCGCTGGCATTGCCATCGCGAAAATCGCTCTGTAGGTCCAGAAATAGTGACTGCTTGGGATCTGATGGGATCTCCACTCTTATACGGGTTTCTGTCTTAATATCCTGGTTTTTGGCACTCAGCCTTTTTGACTCCAGTACCCAGCTTTTATCGGAGTTCTGTTTCCAGGTTATGCGTCCGCTCAGTTCATCCGCCTGTATTTTATTTCTGAACAGCTGCGGCAGGTCGGTTGTGAAGTCATTTCCCTCCAGTTCCATGGTGCCCTGATCCTGGTCCAGCCAGAATTTGGCATTGAGATGGCTGATTCCTGGGAACTGTTGCCAGGGGTCTATGGAGATGCCTTTTAGCTGCCCACGCCCGGACCATAGTGGCCCTTCCGGTGTCTCCTGGTAATTCAACTGCAGAGAGTGCAGGTCTGCTTTAGGTTGTATGGCGTTCAGGGCCTGGTCCAGTTTTTCGGATGGGAGCGGAAACATACCGATGATGGCCAGCAGATCCTTGATGCGTACAAACCCCACCCCTGACCTTAACCTGATGTGGCCTCTCCGGTCATAGCTGCTTACCATACTAAAGTTGGATTTTGGCCATGCCTCGCCACCCCGTTTGAACTCTATGTCTGCAACATCCAACATCCAGCCTGCTGCGTTGCGTTGCCAGTTAAAACTGCCACCGAGGCGTTCCAGTTCCACAGGTTTGATCCTGGCATTGTTTATCTGTCGGTCAGAGATCAGCTTCAGATCCTGGAGGTTTATCTGGCCCTGCAGGTTGGTGATGCGACTCTGCTCCCAACTGCTCCATAGCTCCATATTGGCCTGGCCGGTTTCGAACATAGATCCTTCCGGCATGCGATCTTTGAGAATGGTAGACATAGCCAGTTGGCTGCCGGTGAGATAGACCTCTCCTGACCAGTCGCCAGCCACCTGGATATTACCGTGGATGTCAGCAATAAGCTGCATGCTGCCCCCGCTCTTTCCTGGTAGGCGCATGCTGGCCTGTATTTGGTGTCTGTTCTCGCCGTTGGTTATGGTGAAGTCCACATTAGTAAAGCGTACTGGAGCTGCACCGATACTCTGGTTCTCCCAAAAGACCTCACTGTCTTTCAGTCTGATGCGAAAGGGTAACAGGAAGGTGGAGCTGCTATCTCCACTGCTATCTTCCATGCCCTCCAGACCAGCCAGTACCACAGAGCCATCGGAGCGACGCTTGATCAGCATGCGGGTGCGATAGAAGGTGATTTGACGCGGGGATATACTGCGATTGCGCAGGCTGTCCAGTAGCCCGATGCCGATATGTATCTCAGAGACCCGAAGTGATGGTTGCTTGCTGCCAGGGTCGATCAGGAGTACATCACTCAGTACCAGTTCTGGTCCATATCCCCGCCAACTGGTCTTTATTTGTCCGATCTCAACCTTCTGTCCCAACTCCTTGCTGACCAGCTCCTCTACCTCCTGCCGATACTCCGTTGCGAGTGGCAACAGGAGGCGGGTGGTACCGATGAAGGTGCCACCGATGATGATAAGCAGAATCAGGGCCAGCCACAGCTTGGCTGCAAAAGATTTGAGTACGCGAATCATGCGCTAGCCAGGATCTTGTGTTGGGTAAGGCTGAATTGTGAACAAGTTAAATAGGTCATCCGAAAATTTACTGCCTGCTGATGTTCTCTGATTGTAACCCAATACGCGCTGTTGTCGGTTAGAGCAGGACTATGTCGTAGTGCTCCTGACTATACAGGGTTTCCGCCTGGAGGCGGATGGTTTTGCCTACAAACTCCTCCAGGTTGGCCAGGTTGGTGGACTCTTCGTCCAGCAGTAGTTCTACCACCACCGGGGCAGCCAGGATCAGCATTGATTCCACATCGAACTGGCGTGACTCACGTAGGATTTCTCGAAAAATTTCATAACAGGTGGTTTCCGGCGTCTTCAGTGAGCCCCTGCCACCACAGCGGGTGCAAGGTTCGCATAACACATGTTCCAGTGATTCACGGGTGCGTTTACGGGTCATCTCCACCAGCCCCAGACTGGATACCTCGGTGATCTTGGTCTTGGCATGATCATGGGCCAGGCATTTTTCAAATGCCCGTAGTACCTGGCGCTTGTGTTCCTCATCCTGCATGTCGATGAAGTCGACTATGATGATGCCACCCAGGTTGCGCAGCCTAAGCTGGCGGCAGATGGTTTGTGCTGCCTCCAGATTGGTTTTGAATATGGTCTCTTCCAGGTTACGGTGACCCACGAAGGCGCCGGTGTTTATATCGATAGTGGTCATGGCCTCGGTCTGATCGATGATCAGGTAGCCGCCGGATTTCAGTTCCACCTTGCGGTTAAGTGCCTTCTGGATTTCGTCCTCTACCCCATAGAGATCAAATATGGGGCGTTCGCCTGGGTAGTATTCCACCGTGGTGGCCATATCCGGGATAAGCTTTTGGGTGAACTGCTTGGCCTTCTCCCAGGTCTCTCTTGAGTCGATGCGTATTTTCTCTACCTCGGGAGTTATCAGGTCGCGCAGGGCACGCATGGCCAGGGGTAGGTCCTCATGCAGCAGCTCTTTAGATTGGGCTGCGGAGAGTCGTTCCTTTATGGATTTCCACAAACGGGTGAGAAAGCGCATATCCTGCAGCAGGGTTTCCTCATCTATGCCCTCTGCCACGGTTCTGGCGATGAATCTGCCGGGGCGACCATCCTCACCTCTGGTTGCTGCATCTATGGCTTCACGCAGGCGTTGCCGCTCATCCTCATCGTCGATCTTCTGGGAGATGCCAACCACTGAGAGTGAGGGCATGAATACCAGGTAGCGTGAGGGTATGGAGATGCCGGTAGTCAGACGGGCGCCTTTGGTACCGAGAGGGTCCTTGGTTACCTGAACGATTACATCTTCGCCTTCCCGCAGCAGATCGGTGATATTGCCGCTGGTTTCCTCACCGTTTTGTGGCACGATATCTGATGCATGCAGGAATGCTGCCCGTTCCAGTCCAATTTCAACAAATGCCGCCTGCATTCCCGGCAATACCCGACAAACCTTCCCTTTATATATATTACCCACTATACCGCGGCTGGCAGTGCGTTCGATTATCACTTCCTGAACTACGCCATTTTCGATCAGTGCCACCCGGGTCTCGGGTGGGGTCATATTGATCAGGATCTCTTCGCTCATTCAGTATCTGTCCTTTAGCGGGTCTATACCTGCCTGCGTAAGTAGTTGTGCCGTCTCATACAGCGGCAACCCCATGACTCCGGAATAACTACCTTCAATCCTGGATATAAAAATCGCCCCCAGACCCTGGATGCCATAGCCCCCAGCTTTGTCGGCAGGCTCTCTGCTCAACCAGTATGCGGCGGCCTGTTCGGGGCCGATCTGGCAAAAGGTTACCTTGCTGGTACTCAAACTGCTGGTGATCTTCTCAGCAGCCAGAGCTACCCCACTGTAAACCAGATGTTCCCTGCCAGATAGCAGCTGCATCATCTCGAGAAACTCTTCTCGATGCTGTGGTTTGCCCAGAATAGTGTTATCTACCACCACAGCAGTGTCGGCAGCCAGCACAACTCCGGTATCAAATATATTCAGAGCTGCCTTGCCAGCCTGTGCTTTGCTCTGTGCCAGGCGCAGCACATAGGTGTCAGGTGATTCCCCAGTTAGTGGCGTTTCGTCAACATCCACCTCTATTATGCTATGAACGACACCAATTTGCGTCAGTAGTTCACTGCGGCGGGGTGACATTGAGGCCAGATGGAGTTGTGGTTGCATAGTCTGGTTTTTTCTTGCTCTTGGGTTTGTTGCTTATGCTCTACTATACAGAATAATCATTATCAGGAGGCAATATCCGGGTGGGTGTTATCCTGGTATCGGGCCACGTGCCGGTGATGTATCAGAATTTCCTTGGTGTTCCCAGTGTTTTCTCCTGTGCAGACATGGCTAAAGTAGCAGGATGCGACTGCCGCTAGTATCCAGCAAGAGAGTTGTGGACTCTACTTAAGCAATCTCTCTAACAACATTTTTCCAGTCTTACGCAATCTTATGTTTACACGGTGGTGCAATCTATGGAATTCAAAGATTACCTAATATTCCTGGTTAAGAAAGATGGGTCTGATCTATATCTAACCACTGCTGCTCCGCCAGCAGCCAAGATTCATGGAAAATTAGTGGCCTTGGAAAAAGAGGCATTGCCTTCTGGGAGGGTAAAAGAGATTGCCTATCAGGTTATGAATGAGGAGCAGATTGCCGAGTTTGAGCATAAGCCGGAGATGAACCTGGCCATCAGTGAGCCAGGTGTCGGTCGCTTCCGGGTCAATATTTTTAAGCAGCGCAATGAAGTTTCCATGGTGGTGCGCAATATTAAGACCATTATTCCCAACTATTCTGATCTTGGGTTACCTCCTATTCTAACCAAGGTCGTCATGGAGAAGCGGGGTCTGGTACTGTTTGTGGGCGGTACAGGTTCTGGTAAATCCACTTCATTGGCGGCCCTGATTGACTATCGGAACAGCAACAGCTCCGGGCATATCATTACCATTGAAGATCCGATTGAGTATGTGCATAAACACAAACGCTGCATCATCAACCAGCGTGAAGTGGGGGTGGATACCGACTGTTATGAGGATGCATTGGTGAATACCCTGCGCCAGGCGCCTGATGTGATTCTGATCGGTGAGATCCGTAATCGGGAAACCATGGAGCATGCCTTGGCCTTTGCTGAAACCGGCCATCTGTGTATTTCCACTCTGCATGCCAATAATGCCAATCAGGCCTTGGATCGCATAATAAACTTTTTCCCTGAAGAGAGGCGCAGTCAGCTGTTTACAGATCTTTCTCTGAATCTGCGTGCCTTTGTCTCGCAGCGACTGGTGCCTACAGTTGATGGTAAGCGGGCAGCGGCTGTAGAGATACTGCTTGGCACATCAACTGTTGAGGAGCTCATAAAACGTGGAGAGGTGCATGCTCTTAAAGAGGTGATGGAGAAATCAGAGCCAGTCGGTATGCAGACCTTCGATAGTGCACTGTTCCAACTCTATAGTGAGGGTAGGATTTCTCATGAAGAGGCGATAAAAAATGCAGATTCACCCAATAATCTACAGCTGAAAATAAAGCTTGAGTCCTCGGCAAAGCCTGCTGTTGGTGGCGTCAAACTTTCACTTGAGGAGTTGGCTAGTGATGATGAGGAGAATGAAGATGAAGACCTGGGTCAAATATACCCAACCCGGGACATCTCATCGGCTGACTGATATTGTTATCTTATGCCCGGTGATAAGGATGGTTACGTACCAGGCTCCAGGCCCGGTATAGCTGTTCCGCCAATACCACCCTGACCAGTGGATGGGGCATGGTCAATGGTGATAGTGACCACTGCATATCGGCTCGTTTACGGCAGTTATCGGCTAGTCCTTCCGGACCACCTACCAGTAGAACCAGATCACGCCCGCTCTCCATCCAGTCGGTCAACTTGGAGGCGAGCTGCTCTGTACTCCATTCTCTGCCTGTCACCTCCAGGGCGATTACCAGGCAGTCTCTAGGTATGGCCTTGAGCATGCGTTCACCTTCATCTCGCACTGCTCTGGCTATATCAGCGCCCTTGCCGCGATGTCCTGGAGCTATCTCCACCAGCTTCAGGGCGCACTCTCCCGGCATGCGTTTGGCATATTCGCCAAACCCCTGCTCAACCCATTTGGGCATGCGGGTGCCCACAGAGATCAGATGGATGTTCATGTTGGAATTGTATTGGATTTTTGTTGCAAATTGGTGGATGAAGCAAAACTGTTTCTCGCCGAGACGCTAAGGGTGCAGAGAAAAATCTATCAATACTGCAACCATTATTTTCATTTTCTTAGCGTGTTTTGCGTCTTGGCGCGAGTATATATCTTTGAGCTTATACACAGAGCCTGATGTGTGGTTACTGCTCGGAAGCCTGGTTTTGTTCCGGTTTGGCATCCATGGACCAGAGACGTTCCAGTTGATAGAAGTCCCGTACCTTGGGTTGCATTACGTGCACCACAACACCATTAAGGTCCACCAGCGCCCATTCGCCCTCCTGCAGCCCCTCGCTACCGATAGCTGGCTCTCCCGCCAGCTTGGACTGGAAGGCTACGGCTTCGGCGATAGATTTTACATGACGTCCAGAGGTACCGCTGGCGATGATCATGATATCGGTAATGCTGGTCTTTTCTCTTACGTCCAGTACCTTTATATCGCGGGCTTTTAGGTCTTCCAGGGTCTTTAAAACCAGGTCACGCAGTTCTTCTACTTGCATAATCTCTGTCTGTTGCAGTTAAGGGGCAGGCCATGGTGGCAAGCTGGGCATACATTAATGATAGGCTCAATTTCTCTGAGAAGGGCTAATTCTATACTAAAAGCCGGATATAAACAGTAAAGGAGCCTCTGATTAGTTCCTTAATGTCATAAAGCAGTGATGCTAGCGGTATAGTCCGTCCCGCTCAATGATGGCCAGAACTGCGTCTGGTAGCAGGTAACGTGGCGACTGCCCAGTACGCAGCATCTCCCTGATTTTGGTGCTGGATATATCCAGCTGGGTGACCAGTTGCAGATATATCTTGCCAGCTAAACTGGCATCGAGCTCTTCAGGGTTGGCTGTAAGCCGTTCTGGATAGAGATTTTCTACCGGCCGCCCTGGACGCTGCATTATCACCAGGTGTGCAAGTTGCAAAATCTCAACCGGTTTATGCCACTTTGGGAAGCCTCGAAATGCATCCTGACCCAGGATCAGGCAGATGGGGGTTTCACCAAGCTCCTGACGCAGGGATTGCAGGGTCAGCAGGCTATAGGATTTACCACTGCGATCCAGTTCGCGGTGGTCGATAGTTACACCTTTTAACCCTGCAGTTGCAACCTCCAGCATCTCTGTTCGTTGTTCCGGGGTGCAGTTGGGATGGTCCTTATGTGGTGGGTCGCGCAGCGGGATCAGTCTCAGCTCATCCAGTTGTAGTCCTTCCTTGACATCCAAAGCTGTACGCAGGTGTCCGTGGTGTACGGGATCAAAGGCGCCGCCCAGGATGCCGATCATGTTGCAGTTTCCTGTAGAAGGCCCATTGAGACAGCTGTTGCTATGCTAATCATTTTAGCAGTGTGCCATGGTGGAGAATGTTAGTCACCTGCACTGGGAAGGGATGCTATTGACTGGAAGCGCTTCCCAGCCAGAAGGAGTGGTTCTTGGTGAGGAACTCATCTACTGTCATATAGTGGGAACCGTCGCAGGAAAAGGTGAGGCCCAGCACTTCAGGTCTTCCTGGGGTTCCCTGTATTTCTAAGCCATCAAGCTGTATTGGGAGGTGGATTTAGGGCAGCCAGGTTGTTTTGTACTCTCTGGGCTGTTTGGCTTCTGTTCTTAGATAAGCTGTCTGCCACCGGGGCTGCATACCAGTGTGAGTCAGACCTGCCGTAGAGAGATTGGTCCAGGTCTTTAATCCATTCGGCAACCTCTTCATCCAGACGAGCCGCCACATCTATCAGGTTGGTGGGTGGTGACTTCTGCCATCTGATTGCGGCCCAGTTTAGAATGGAGCTGCGTGCCGCCTCACTGTCCTTTGCCTGGTAAGCCCGCTTTATCTGCTTTATCGCTTTATCTGGATTTGTAGTTGCTACCTCAGCAGTTTGGTGGGCTGGTTTGGTGTTTCTAATCCTCCACCATGCCACTGTGGTTATCAGCCATGCCAAGGCGAAAAACAGGGCTAGCCAGGGATAGAGTGCAGATAGGTTTGACTGTTTGGTCTCAGGTTTACTTGCAGAATCTGTTGCTGAACCCTCTTGAGGTGTGGGCGGGTCTACAAGGTCCGGATTTACCGTTGTGCTGCTGGTGTCTGCTGGTTCAGCGACGGCTGTAGCTCCACCGGTTACTGTTATCTGGCGGGGCGGAATCTCCACCCATTGGCGTTGTTGCAGTTGGGTATTCCACCATGGAATCTTGATCCCCGGCATGGTGTAGATGCCGGCCCGTGTAGGCACTATGGCACTTTTTACCTGACGGGTACCGGTTACCCCTGAACTGTCAAAGGAGCTTTTTAGTTCCGGCTTGTCCGGGTATTGTTTGAAGCCCTTTGGAACCGGCAGGGTAAATTCCGGTAGCTGGGCTGCGGCCAAGCCATCCGCCATCAACATCAGGGTCCTGGTGACCGGTTCACCCACCTGCATATCAGGAACGCCTGCAACCCAGGAGTCTGCCAGGCGCAGATTGCGTGCCGGTAGCCACGGCTTTACCCCAGCATCCTTGGGCACAGGTTTTACCTCTATTTGCAGCTGTCTGGATCTTAACCGCTTGATACTGCCCTTTTGCCGGCGACCAAAGAAATCATTATCAAACATGCCAAGAGAGGGTCGGGAGCGACCACCAACCACACCTTCAAATACAATGGGCTCAATGATCAGCTTGCCGCTGCGCTGTGGGAAGATGGCGTAACGCCGTTCTATTGCCGTGTAGCGTTTGCCATTGCGCCTGGTTTCATAGCGCGAGTCCTCACCCAGCTTTTCCACTACTGCATCGGTCTCCTTTACCTTGGGGTCTGACAGATTGGCGCGTCCCAGCCTGACTGCAACCAGCAGGCGTACTGTGTAGATGATCTCCTGCTGTACCAGCACCTGTTCAGGTTTGGTTTCTACCTCCAGCAGCAGGTTTCCTCCAGGCTTTCCTGACTGGGGGACGGCAGCTGCCGTCACCTGTATCGCTATGGGCTTGCTTGAATCCGAGCCAAACCTTATGGCAGGTATCTGGAATGCCCCCTTGTTCTTCGCCATCAGCATCAGGGTCCAGTTGGTTTGGCGTGTGACATTCCTGTTTATCATCTGGATGCTTTGGCTTTGACTACGGCCCAGTATCTGAAAGTTCTGCTCCAGGGGTGAAAAATCCGGCTCTCCATCCGGGGTGCCAACCACTTCAAATACCAGCTGAAATGAGTCGCTCAATGCCACTGGGTTGTGAGATAGACGCACGTTTATATCCGCAGCAAACAGGTTTGCGTGCGACAGGAGCAGGCACATGCTCAACAACAGATATTTGACCATGGCTGTTTTACCGGCTCGGGTATTCATGCGTTTACTGTATGTTTCAATAATGGCTAATGTCATACCTGGTTCACCACTGTTTTGACTCTGGTGGTAACTGCTGCTGGCGTTGATACTGATAGTGGAATTTTCTCCGCAACAGGCCGCCTGGGTCATCCGGGATGCGTCGCAACCACTGCTCAACCGCCTGATCAGCTTCATTCTCCTTGGTTCCAGACTCCTGTGCTATACGGGCGTCAGCCTGCTGTTCTTCCTGTTGCTCGGTGTTTTGTTCCTTCTGTTTGGCCATCTCTGGTTGCTGCTTCTCCTGCTTACGTCCCTTGTCCTGCTTATCTTCAGATTGAGCCTTTGTGTTATCACTCTGTTTGTCCTTGGGTGCTCCTGTTTCCGACTGTTCTTGCTCGTCTTGTGCAGACTGCTGGGCACGGTCTTTCTGGCCCTGTTCCCGTTTGCCAGCAGAATCCTGACCCTGTTGTTGATCCTGCTGTGACTGGTTACCGTCTTTACTCTGATCAGATTTCTGTTGCTGTTGCTGCTTCAGTGCATCTTCCACCAATTGTTTATTGTACTTGGCATCGGCATGATCCGGTTCATGCTCAAGGGCCTTTTGGTAGGCCTGTGCTGCCTCAGGCAGTTTGCCGGAGCGAGCCAGGGCGTTGCCACGGTTATACCAACTGTCCGGGCTATCTACTCCTTCCAGGGCCTTGATACTTTTCTCATACTCACCGGCCCGGTAGTGAGCACTGGCTCTCCACTGGGGATCCTGAAAGCGTTCGGCGGCTGCGCTGGAGTTGCCCTGTTCCAGCAGCCTGGCTGCCTGCTGATCGGGAGTTGCCCAGAGATCATCCCACTCCAGCGCCAGGGCCGGTTCAGGTATAGGCAGTACGGCAGCCAATAGCAGGAGCAACAGACCGCGGCGAAACATCAGGGCCACCAGGGGAAGTACCAGTAGCAGTAACCAGGGACCCTCCTCGTGCCAGATGTCGGTGGTCAGGTCGCGTTCTGTCTCACTGTTTAGCTCTGGTCTGGTTTCAATCCCGGCCAGCAGATAGTTCAGGTCTGAGTCGTCCACGCTGAGACTGTGATAGCGTCCACCGCCTGCCTGCGCAAATTGGCGCAGGCTCTCTTCTCTCAGTTTTACTATGACTATGTCCCCGGCTGAGTTCTTAAAGAAGCCTCCGTCCGGTTTGGGAATGGGTGCGCCATCCCGGGTTCCTATCCCAAGCACACTGATACGATGTCCGGCTGAGACCAGCTCCTGTAGTGCTGGAGTACTCTGTGTGTTATCCACCTCATCGGTTATGAGTAAAATATCGCCGCGCGTTACCCCGGCGTTGTGTAGTAACTGCTGCGCCTTTAACAGCGCGCGATCACTGCGACTGCCCTGACTTGGCATAATGGAAGTGGAGAGGGTTGATACCTGGGAGGCGATTGTTTTCGTATCTTCAGTGAGCGGGGTGACAGCAAATGGTTGAGCCGTATATACCAGCAGTGCCGTCTGTCCTTCGCGGCGCATGTGCAGCAGGTCCAGGAGTTTTAGACGTGCCCGCTTTAAACGACTGGGTCGCAGATCGGCTGCATCCATGGAGCGGGAGAGATCTAGTGCCACCACCAGGGCTGAGTGTTCCCGCAGCACCGGTTGTGGCAGTTTTTTCCACACCGGCCCTGAGAGTGCGAGTATGGCTAATATTCCGGCGATGCCAGCTACCAGCAGGGGCCAGTGTGTTGCAGCTCTGGTCTCGCCTACTAGCAGATGGCGCAGTAGCCGTGGGTCGCATACCGCCTTCCAGCTCTGGCTCTCACTTTTGCTGCGCCACATGTGCCATAACACCAGGGCAAGGGGCAATAGTGCTGCTAGCCAGTAGGGGCGTAACAGATGTAACTCACCCATCATCCCGTCTCCACCCTGTTGGGGTTGGCATGGCCAACAGCAGACTGAGGACAAGGGCTAGTCCCAGCGGCCAGAAATAGAGGGCGCTTCGGGGACGGAATAGCTGCTGCTCCTGTTCCAGTGGTTCCAACTGATCAATGACGGCATAGATCTGTTCCAGCTGCCTGGTATCGCGGGCCCGAAAGTAACGGCCTCCGGTCTGTTGTGCGATCTGTTTCAGTGCTGTCTCATCCAGGTCGCGTGATGGGTTGACTCGCCTGTTGCCAAACAGGCCGCGTACTGTCATCTCATCAGCGCCTATACCGATGGTGTATATGGTTAACTCCTTTTGTGCTGCCAGTCCTGCAGCCTTTACCGGGTCTACCACCCCTGCGGTGTTGGCGCCATCTGTAAGCAGGATTAGCACCCTGCTTTCAGCCGGGTTGTCTTTAAGCCGTTTTACTGCCAGGCCGATGGCGTCGCCGATAGCGGTTTTTTTGCCTGCCAGGCCAATGGCAGATTCCTGCAGCAGGGTGGCTACGGTATTGCGGTCAAAGGTCAATGGGGTCTGCAGGTAGGCGCGTTCACCAAATAGGATAAGTCCCAGGCGATCACCTGCACGCCTGTGGATGAA
Source organism: Chromatiales bacterium (assembly GCA_028278145.1). Taxonomy (GTDB): domain Bacteria; phylum Pseudomonadota; class Gammaproteobacteria; order Chromatiales; family Chromatiaceae; genus JAAGZL01. Next base: position 23,266 of record JANQEV010000037.1, read on the forward strand.
GTTGCCAGCTACCCTCTTGGTGGCGGTGAGGCGGTCCACCGCCTGACCATCAAGCACAAAATCCTTTTCTTGCATACTGCCGGAGAGATCTACCGCCAGCATGAGATCACGTCCTGTTAGTGGTAGTTCTACCGCGTCACCCAGCCACTGGGGACGCATGGCTGCGGACACCAGCAGCAACCATATACTTGCTGCCAATATTAGACGCCAGCGTCTGTGTGTAACCTGTGTGGATGTTTGGGGAGAGAGTTGAATACCCTGCATAAAAGGTGTGCGCAAGGCAGCCTCCTCACCCTGTTCTGCAGGAGGCAACAGCCACCGCAGCAGTAGCGGCAGCGGCAGAATGATGAGTAGCCAGGGCCAGACAAAGTGGATCACCTGTAGCCCTCTGTCGGTAGGTTACTTACCCACTGTAAACAGATGTTCTGTAGGGACTCCACATCGATATCCACGTGTGGCTTGTATGGCCCGAGGGCCAGGACGGCGCCGGCCCCGGTGGAGAAGCCACTCTGTGCCCAAGTGTTAACAACACCGTGATCCAGAAATTCCAGCCATGCATCCCCGGTCAGTCCGGCCACTTCAGATCTTGGGTAGTGGCTGAGGGCGATGCGGCGTAACAGTACAGAGAGTCCATCTACCAGATGCTGTGGATTACCGTGGGTATGATATGCGGTGAACACCTGCTCTATACCTGCTCTGGATGCGCGTCTTAGCCTGCCTTTTTGTCTCAATCTAAAAATGAAGAGTGCAGATATAAGCAGCAGAACAAATAGGACCAGCAATCCCAACCATCCCGGTGCTGGCGGCCACCAGGAGATGGGCTCAGGAAGATGGATGTCACGCAAGGGCAGTTGTTGGATATCTGGCTGCATGGTGCTATTGCCGCTTTAACATGAGACCGCTACGTAGTCGTGCCACAACTTCTTCATCGGTGCGGCAGTTGATCAGGTGGATGCGATGCAGCCTGGTGAGGTACTGCAGGTGCTGCTGATGATTCTCAAAGCGTCGTTGATGCTGTTCTCTTTGCTCTGGATCTGCGGTGTTGATAGAGATGGTTTCCCGGCCGTTGTGTAGTTGGTATTTTCCGGCTGGAGGCAGATCCTGCTCCAGGGCGTCATATAGTGAGAGCATTATCAGGTCGCTGTGGCGGGCCAGTTGTGCCAGGTGATCCTCAAATCTTGTATCCAGGTGATGGAAATCGCTGATCATGAATACCAGGCTCCCGGGACGTGCCACATGGCGCAGGCGTCCAATAGAGTCCGTGGCAGAGGATATCAGCTCGATGTTGTCTTCATAGTCAGGCTGCCATGCTCCATGGGACACCAGCTGCCGGATAAACTGTAGTACCGCTTTTTTCCCGCGCTGTGGGCGTAACTCCTGATGCTGTTGTTGTGAGAAGAGTAGTCCGCCCAGGCGATCACCGTGCTGCAGTGCGCTCCAGGCCAGAACAGAGGCGGCACGTGCGGCAAGAACTGCTTTAAAGGCTCCCTGGGTGGCAAAGAACATGGATGAACGCAGATCAACCCAAATCAGTACTGCCCGTTCCCGCTCTTCACGAAACTGTTTGGTATGAGTGCGGCCGCTGCGGGCTGTTACCCGCCAGTCAATATTTCGTACATCATCTCCCGCCTGATAGGGTCTGGATTCATCAAACTCCATGCCCCGACCCTTGAATGTGGATAGGTAGTTGCCAGCCATGCGGCTCAATACCCGGGCCGGTTTCAGCTTGATGCTCCTGGCTTCCCTGGAAAGAGAGACCAGCTCGCTGCTGGTAACCCTGATCAGGCTTTCTGCCCCGGCAGAAGACGCAGGATTATCAGATGGTGTTTGTTGAGTGAATTTGAAAAGAGACATAACCATATGACAGCAAAATGCAGTATCTTGGTCTATGGAACGGCTACACGTTTAATCAGTTCATTGATCAGATGATCAGGGGTGATGCCCTCAGCCTCAGCCTCATAGCTGAGTAACACCCTGTGACGGAGGACATCAAACGCCAGGGTCTGGACATCCTGTGGTGATACATAGTCGCGGTTAGCCAGCCAGGCATGGGCGCGGGCGCAACGATCCAGGGCAATGGAGGCCCTGGGACTGGCTCCATACTCCACCCATTTGGCCATGTCGTTGCCGTAACGTTCCGGGGTGCGGGTGGCCATTACCAGTTCCAGGATGTACTCCTGCAGGTTCTCTGACATGTAATGGTCAAGCACCTCTTGTCTGGCATCAAACAGCACCTGTTGCGGCAGTGTCGCCAGCTCTTCCATAACTGCCTGATTGGTGTGGGCCTCGGCACGTACCAGATTGAGGATCTCCCGCTCTTCATCCTTGTCCGGATAGCCAATCCGTACATGCATCAGAAACCGGTCCAGCTGGGCCTCGGGGAGGGGGTAGGTGCCTTCCTGCTCAATGGGGTTTTGCGTGGCCATCACCAGAAACAGTTGGGGTAGGGTATAGGTCTCTGTTCCCACGGTAATCTGGCGTTCTGCCATCGCCTCCAGTAGTGCCGACTGCACCTTGGCCGGTGCCCGGTTGATCTCGTCGGCAAGGATCAGATTGTGGAACAGGGGCCCCTGCTGAAATTTAAACGATCCATCCTGGGGGCGAAAAATATCGGTGCCGGTTAGGTCTGCTGGCAGCAGATCAGGTGTGAACTGCACTCTATGGAAATCGGCCGCTACTCCTTCACTCAACATCTTGATGGCCCTGGTCTTGGCCAGCCCTGGTGCCCCCTCAACCAGGAGATGTCCATCTGCAAGCAGTGCGATCAATAGGCGATTGATAAGGGTTTTTTGGCCTATGATTTTTTGGCTTACGAAACTCTCCAGTCTGCGTATCTGTTCTTGGTTCGACATACTATGATTTTTTCATTTTGTTTATCTGATGGAAATCTGTGACCAAACGCCAATGTATTAGTTCAAGTTAACTTGCCATCAAGGTGCCTCTACCCAAAATCCTGCCGGACGACACATCAGTCGTCCGGTTTGAGGATGTATTGCGAGAGTGAAAATGATGGAGTCTATGTCACTTTAACTTCGGATATTCCCGTCTCCGAGAACAATAAATTTTACTGAAGTAAGTCCTTCCAATCCTACCGGCCCGCGGGCGTGGAACTTATCCGTGCTGATGCCGATCTCGGCTCCCAGTCCATACTCGAATCCATCGGCAAAGCGGGTGGAGGCGTTGACCATCACCGAGCTGGAGTCCACCTCGCGCAGAAAGCGCCGGGCGCGGGTATAGTTCTCGGTGATAATGCTCTCGGTATGGCCAGAGCTATGGGTGTTGATGTGCTCGATGGCTTCATCCAGGTCTTTCACCACCTTGATAGATAGTATGGGTGCCAGGTATTCGGTATCCCAGTCCTCGGCGCTGGCAGGCATTGCCTGTTCCAGGAGTCTGCAGGTGGTTTCGCAGCCGCGCAGCTCTACTCCCTTTTCCAGTAGCATGCCCCCCAGTTCCTGCAGCAGGGTCTCGGCGATCTCTTCTGACACCAGCAGGGTCTCCAGGGTGTTGCAGGTACCGTAGCGTTGTGTCTTGGCGTTAAAGGTAACCTGTATCGCCTTCTCTAGATCAGCCTCATCATCTATATAGCTGTGGCATATGCCATCCAGGTGTTTGATTACTGGTACCCGAGCATTATTGCTAATGCGTTCGATCAGGCCGCGACCACCGCGGGGTATGATGACGTCTATATACTCTGGCATGCTGATCATCATGCCCACAGCCTCACGGTCGGTGGTAGCAATCACCTGCACTGCATCTGCATGCAGGCCGGCCTTTTCCAGGCCCTGATGTATGATGCCCGCAATGGCCTGGTTGGAGTGAAAGGCCTCTGATCCGCCGCGCAGCACAGTGGCGTTCCCGGATTTCAGACACAGGGCTGCGGCATCGGCCGTAACATTGGGACGGGACTCATATATGATTCCAACTACACCCAGTGGCACGCGCATGCGTCCCACCTGGATACCAGTGGGTCGGTAGTTCATATCGAAGATCTCGCCGATGGGATCGGGCAGGGCGGCAATCTGACGCAGGCCCTCTATCATGCTGTCTATCCGGGCGGGTGTCAGTTCCAGGCGATCCAGCAGGGCTGCATCCAGACCCTTTTCTGCACCTGCCTGCATATCCTTGCGATTCTCCTGTATCAGGGTGTCGCGGTTCTGATCGATGTCATCAGCAATTGCCATCAGGGCGTTGTTTTTCTCTGCTGTACTGGCGGCAGCCAAGGCCCTGGAGGCAGTTCTGGCCCTGCTTCCAACCTCTTGCATATAGCTGGTTATGTCATGAATTTGGTTCGACATGTCTACATTAAAACCTGTTGTTAAGTCATATTGAGTGATTCTATCAAATATTGTGGCTAACCCGCATATTGTACGAAGGCGAACATGGGTTTGTAGTAAATCGCATGTTAAACAACATGGTAGAGCTATTTTGATGCATTTTTGAAAAACATGGTTTGTCCTGATCGGTTTTCTGACCAATCTGGCTTCACATCTTAAGCGATCCCCCTTGAACCATAGCTACGGCTATGTTTCTTCTGGCGATCACTTAACCTGTTTTGCCAGCTAGCCCAGAAATC
>JANQEV010000043.1 GCA_028278145.1 Chromatiales bacterium
AATGGCGCGCTCGCTGTGTTGTGGCGCTTGCCGTATAGCTAAGGCATGCGGCCTGCGCACCACGCCTTGCGATCATCGCCATTTGAACACAAACTCGGCTCATCAGCGAATTGATCAGAGGCTCCCTTGATAGTGGTCACCGTGGGGCGCTACAAACTCGTCTTTTCCGGAACGGGGTTGTACGCGCAGGGAGAGAATAAGGTCATCCTCTTCCCAACGGTACCATGTCGCCTCGGCTGAATTCATCGAAATGGGCTGCCGGTAAGCACCTGGATCGGTGGCAGCAGCAACATCTGCAACAGGTAGAGCCCGATCATGGCCACCATGGGTGAGAGATCCAGTCCGCCAATAGGGGGGATTACCCTGCGTACCGGACGCATAACCGGATCGGTAAGATAGCTGATCAGGGCAGTGAGTGGATTGTAGGCGCCTGGATTTATCCAGCTGAAGATCACCTGGATCAGGATGGAAAACAGAAATACATTGATACAGAGTTCGATCAGCTCAGGCAGTGCCCAGGCAAATGCCATAACCGGATTCACGGACAGTCCTGCCAGGGTGACAACCAGAGCCAGTTCTATTGTCTTCAAAACCCACATCAACAGAATTGAGGCCAGGTCCAGGCCGCCAAATCCAGGGATTATACGCCGCAGAGGTTTGAGAACCGGACCAGTGAGTTTGACAATAAACTGGGATATTGGGTTGTAGAAGTCTGCTTTGAACAGCTGGAGTAGAAAGCGCAGCATTATCACCAGGATATAGGCACCAAACAGTATCTGTACCAGAAAGATAATTGGGTTGGTGAAATAGCTGGAACCCATTAGCCACTCCCCAGCAACTTGGAGAGCTCTTGGGAGCGATCACGGGCCTTGGTCAATGCCTGCAGGAATATGTCACGCAGACCATCATCCTCGAATGACTGCAATGCGGCCTCAGTGGTGCCTCCAGGGGAGGTGACCCGTTCCCGCAGTGTGGCCGGTGTGTCGCTGCTTTCCATGGCCATGCGGGCTGCACCCAGGGCGGTCTGCAGGGTGAGAAGATGTGCTGTCTCTTCTGGCAGACCCAATTCCACAGCGGCAGTCTCCATAGCCTCCATTACTAGAAAGAAGTAGGCGGGACCACTTCCGGAGAGGGCGGTAACCGCATCTATCATTGATTCGTTCTCCACCCACTGGGTCAGGCCTACCGCCCGCAGGATGGACTCAGCCAGGTCTTTCTGGTCACTGTCTACCCTGGAATTGGCGTGCAGTACAGTGGCACCAACCTGAATCATGGCCGGGGTGTTAGGCATGGTTCTAACCAGAGCTACATCGCCGTCCAGCCAGTTTTCCAGGTCCTGTTCCAATACTCCAGCAGCAATGGAAATAACCAGTGGCTTACTTTTCTGTACCGCTGGAGCAATACCGATAGCCACCTGTTCCAATGCCTGTGGTTTTACGGCAATTACCAGGACTTGGGCAAATTCTACCGCCTCGGTGTTGTCGGTGGTGGAGTGGATGCCACATAGCTTGGTGATTTGTGCCAGCTTCTCGGTATCCGGGTCGCTTGCCATTATCTTATCTGGATCGTATCCGTCGGCCACCAGTCCGTTAATAAGACTGGCTGCCATGTTACCGCAACCTATAAAGGCCAGAGTTTTGCTTTTCATCAGCTGATTATGTCCCGATATGTTTTTGTGGATCTATGCGTATGTAATGGAAAAATTATCTCTTAAACCGGCATTGAGGCCAAGATGAATTGTCTTGCTGCCTGAAACTATTTCGGTTTGTTTTGATAGTTGCGCGGCCCAAATATTGCCGTACCTACTCGCACCATGGTGGAACCTTCAGCGATGGCCGCTTCCATATCGTCGGACATGCCTATGGAGAGAGTTTCCAAAGGCAGGGCTTCTGTTGCCAGTTGGTCTCTAAGTTCACGTAGTCTGTGAAACGGTTCCCGCTGCTCATCGATATGGTGGGTGGGAGAGGGCAGGGTCATCAGTCCTCTGAGCTTGAGTCTTGGCAGCTGGCTTATCTGCTGGATCATTTCCGCAGCCTGTTCTGGTTTGATCCCACCTTTGGTCTCTTCGTTATCGATATTGATCTGCAGGCAGATATTCAGTGGTGGCATGGAGTCCGGACGCTGGTCATTCAGCCGCTGAGCATGCTTCAGTTTGTCTATGCTATGCACCCAGTCAAACTTTTCGGCAATCGGCCTGGTTTTGTTACTCTGTACCCGTCCAATGAAATGCCATTCGATCTCTGTATCCTTTAGCTGATCAATCTTATTGATGGCTTCTTGCAGGTAGCTCTCTCCAAAACAGAGTTGGCCTGCAGTAAATGCAGTCATTATCTCCTCAGCGGTCCTGGTCTTACTTACCGCCAGTAGCCTGACTGAATCTTCCGGCCGCTCATACTCGGCGCAGGAATCCGCAATTAGTGTGCGGACCTCCTCAAGTCTGGATTCAATGCTCTCATTCATCTGGTATTTTGGTCGTCGTGTTATTTTCTAAAAGGTGGAATCTGTTCCACATTTTATTTGGATAATAACCCAAAAAACATGATAGTTTCCGATAATATTGCTATACCTATGTTAGGATGATTTACTAATTAGAAACACATAGTTGCGTGGAGTTGTTGAAAACAGGGTTAGGTTACTCCAGGGATATTGATCGGAATCGCCTACAATAAATACTAAATTCAAACCATATGGGACACTACACTACTTGGGGAGTAATGTATGGATATTGCTGAGCTGCTTGCCTTTAGCGTAAAACACAATGCATCAGATCTGCATCTATCGGCAGGTTTACCACCGATGATCAGGGTGGATGGTGATATTCGGCGCATCAATGTACCGGAGCTGGAGCATAAGGTAGTTCATGCCTTGGTGTACGACATCATGAACGACAAGCAGAGAAAGGATTTTGAAGAGTTTTTTGAAACCGATTTCTCGTTTGAGATTCCCGGGCTGGCGCGCTTTCGTGTCAACGCATTCAACCAGGACCGTGGCGCCAGTGCGGTGTTCCGTACTATTCCCTCGAAGGTCTTGACCCTGGAAGACCTGGGCTGTCCGGCAACATTTAAAGATATCGTAAACGTTCCCCGTGGCCTGGTGTTGGTTACTGGCCCCACCGGTTCGGGTAAGTCCACTACCCTGGCGGCAATGATGGACTACAAGAACGATAACGAATACGCCCATATCCTAACCATCGAAGATCCCATCGAATTTGTTCACACCAGTAAGAAGTGTCTGATCAACCAGCGCGAGGTACACCGGGATACCCTGGGGTTCGCTGAAGCCCTGCGCTCGGCCCTGCGTGAGGATCCGGATATCATCCTGGTGGGTGAGCTGCGTGACCTGGAGACCATCCGTTTGGCATTGACCGCGGCGGAAACCGGGCACCTGGTATTTGGTACCCTGCATACCAGCTCGGCTGCCAAGACTATCGACCGCATCATCGATGTATTCCCTGCCGGTGAAAAGAGTATGGTGCGCTCAATGCTGTCAGAGTCCCTGCGTGCGGTTATATCTCAGACTCTGATGAAGAAGATCGGTGGTGGTCGTACTGCAGCCTGGGAGATCATGATTGGAACCCCGGCCATCCGTAACCTTATTCGTGAAGACAAGGTGGCGCAGATGTATTCCGCTATCCAGACCGGTCAAGCTGTTGGTATGCAGACCCTGGATCAGCACCTGCAGGAGATTGTCAAGAAGGGTCTGATCAGCCGCCTGGATGCCCGCACCAAGGCTATGAATAAAGACCTGTTTACCTGATGTGATAGTGTTCAGTAGATTCTTTTGGAGATAGAGATGGACTTTAACGGAATTCTCAAACTGATGGGTGACAAGAAGGCCTCTGACCTGTTTATAACGGTTGGCATGCCTCCCAGCATAAAGGTGCACGGGCGAATCTCGCCTATATCAAAATCCAGGCTTAATGAAGAGCAGACCAGGGAACTGGTGTTCGGACTCATGACACCAGCTCAGCGGGAAGAATTTACCAATACCAACGAGTGTAACTTTGCTATCAGCTCCAAGGGTGTGGGGCGTTTCCGTGTGAGTGCATTCATTCAGCGTGACTCTGTGGGTATGGTGTTGCGGCGGATCGAAAATCAGATCCCTACCATGGAGAAGTTGTTGCTGCCGCAGATTCTCAAAGATCTCGCCATGACCAAACGCGGCCTGGTTATGTTTGTGGGTGCCACCGGAACTGGTAAGTCCACCTCTCTAGCTGGCATGCTGGAGTACCGCAACGGCAACAGCAGTGGCCACATAGTCACCGTGGAGGATCCGATCGAGTTCACCCATAACCATGCCGGCTGTATTGTCACCCAGCGTGAGGTGGGAATTGATACTGAATCTTACGAGGTAGCCCTGAAAAATACCCTGCGTCAGGCACCGGATGTGATCCTGATCGGTGAGATTCGTACCCGGGAAACAATGGATCATGCTATCGCCTTTGCTGAGACCGGTCATCTCTGTCTTTCTACCCTGCATGCCAACAATGCCAACCAGGCCCTGGACCGCATCATTAACTTCTTCCCTGAGGACCGGCACAACCAGGTGTTCATGGACCTGTCCCTGAACCTGCGCGCTATCGTGGCCCAGCAGTTGATCAGGCGTCCCGATGGTAAGAGCCGGCGTCCGGTAGTAGAGGTGCTGATAAATACCCCGCTGGCTGCGGACCTGATCCGTAAAGGTGAGGTGCATAAGCTCAAGGAGCTGATGAAGCGTTCCACCGAGCACGGCATGATGACCTTTGATCAGGCGCTGTATAATCTCTACACAGAAGGCGAGATCACCTACGACGATGCCATTTTGCACGCTGATTCGTCCAACGAGGTGCGTCTCATGATCAAGCTGGGCAGTGGGGATGTGGATCAGTACTCGGCGGAGATGGACGAGATATCCTTGGTGAACGAGGAAGACTGGTAGTGCAGTTGATCTGGCACTGATAGACAGATATCAGTTTCATAACCGGGGCTACATATTTGCTCTGGCCTGCCGTTAGCTCCAGGTGTAAACCTAGTTGTTACTTTCCCCCAATAGCGGAATAACGGCTCCCGCTCTATTCAGCACAGACCTTATCTCTGTTTCCATAACACCTTGTAAATAAGCATAAAAGTTCTTCTGGCATGCTTGTTGCTGCACGTCTCCGGGAATAAGCGCATACAAAAGGCGCAATACAAATTACTAACCGGAGGAAAACCAATAATGGATAACACAACAGATCACTTCAATAGCAGGATTTTTATAAACCAGCGGTTTTTAATTTCATCTGTGGCCATAGTGTTACTGCTTCTGACTGTCCCTGTCGCCCAGGCCTATGAACAGGGTGACATCTTGGTTCGTGGCAGAATAATCAATGTAGATCCAGATGATTCCAGTAGCGTAGTTTCAGCTGGCATACCATTGGCACCAGTAGCTAATACAGGTGTGGGGGTGAATGATGACACCACCGTAGAGTTGGACTTTACCTATATGCTGCATCGAAACTGGGGTGTGGAGCTTATCCTTGGCAGTTCTGAGCATGATGTGCCTGCAACGGGGGTGATTGCTGGGAATGGAGACATCATAAACGCCCGCACTCTGCCTCCCACCTTGACCCTGCAGTATCACTTTCGTCCAGACGGTAGGTTTCGTCCCTATGCCGGTATTGGCATTAACTACACTCACTTCTTTGATGAGAAGGTTACCGGTGGTATTGATGCGCCAGGTGCCAAGGTAAAGATGGACAGCTCCTGGGGGCTGGCGGCTCAGATTGGTGCCGATGTGAGCATAAACAAGGATTGGTTTATCAACTTTGATATGAAGTACATCAAGATCGAAACCACCGCTCACTTCAAGAATACAACCCTCACTGATGCCGAGGTGGATGTGGATATAGATCCATTCGTATTCGGTGTCGGTATTGGCAGGCGTTTTTGAGGCTGTAGGTGTTAAGTCACAGCTAAACCAATACCCACATTTGGATGTGGGTGTTGGCTCAATTCCTTAAAAAACAACCCTGGCGTCGAACACCGGCCCATCCACACAGACCCGCTTCATGGCAGGGCCTGCTTCGGTAGCCACCTCAACCACACAGCCAGCACAGCCGCCCACGCCGCAAGCCATGTATTCCTCCAGAGATACCTGGCAGGGGAGGTCATACTCTTGGCACAGCTTGGCAACCGCCTCCAGCATGGGGTGGGGGCCGCAGGCCAGCACCTCGACCTCACTGCGCATGGATTCATCCAGGGAGTCCAGCCAGTGACGGGCCAGATCGGTGACAAAACCCTGGTGGCAACCGGGGAAGCCCTGCAGGCTGGCCAGGCGGTTGGCAACTCCCCAATCCTCCAGCAACGGCATACCGGCGATGACATCCGCGGGAATGCCAGGGATGATGGTAGCCGATGGTTGGGGCTTGAATGGGAACGGCACCTCTGAGCCCAGTATTACAAAGGGATGTATCTCGCTGTTTTGGTATAGGGTTTCGGCCAGGAAAACCATGGGTGGCAGACCTACACCACCACCGATAAGCAGTGGTCGTGGCCGCTCAGCATGAATCTGAAATGGGTTGCCGATAGGCCCCATGATGCTTATGGACTCACCCACAATCCGCTCAGCTAGCAGGCTGGTACCTCCACCTACGCGTTTGTACAGAAAATCCACCCAGCCCTGTTGTGGTGAAACCCGCATGATGGATATGGGCCGTCGCAGTGGTCGCTGGGGGCTGCACTGTAGGTGCGCAAAGCTACCTGGTTGAGCGTGGGACGCACACTCTGGTGCCTGTAAACGCAACAGGTACTGATCGCCCTCGAACGATTCGTGGCTGATTATTTCTGCCTGTTCCAGGAAGATGGTGTCGCGGTGTGGTTTATCTGTTGCGCTCATATTAATTACTTGTGTGATCAGGACTGGAATACAACCTGGCCCTGGAACAGGGTATGGGTAACCTGTCCGGTGAAGGTCTGGTTCAGAAATGGGGTGTTCTTACCGGCGCTCAACATCTCATCTGCCGATAGTTGCCAGCTCTGTTCCTGGTCAAAGATACAGATATCAGCATCAGAGCCTATGCTCAACTGTCCCAGTGGCAAGCCAAGAATCTCAGCTGGACCGCTAGTGAGACGAGCAACGGCAGTTGCCAGGTCCAATACTCCATCCTGTACCAGTTTCAGCGTCAGTGGCAGCAGGGTCTCCAGGGCGGATATGCCGGGCATGGTGGATGGGAATGGGGCCTCTTTGGCATCCGGCTCATGGGGTTGATGGTCGGAGCAGATGGCGCCGATTACACCAGTTGCCAGCCCCTGGCGTAGTTCATCCATATCATGTTTGGTACGCAGCGGTGGGATTACATGACAGTTGCTGTTAAAGCCGTCGATATCATCCTCGGTAAGGTGTAACTGATGAGCGGCAACGTTGGCCGTGATGGGCAGGCCATTGTGCTGGGCAGTTCTGATCATCTCCAGTGCGGTGGCTGTGGACAGGGCATGAAAGTGGATGGTGCATCCGGTATGGGCCGCCAGTGCCAGATCACGGGCTACCGCCACGCTCTCTGCCGCCTCAGGAATGCCGGGAAGTCCCAGGCGGGCGCATACAACACCTTCGTGTATACAGCCGTTGTCCCGAAGATGCCGGTCCTCTGGCCGAATAAAAACAGTTATCCCAAAGGTCGCGGCATATTCCAGGGCCCGTCTCTCCACCAGGGTGTTGGCCAGGGGTACATAGGCATTACTCATGACAGGGCATGCGGCCTTGGTTAGTGCCACCATCTCGCTTAGCTGGTTGCCTTCCAGGCCCTGGGTGAGGGCTCCGATGGGAAGTGCGCGCGCGTATCCTATCTCCAGGCTCTTGTTATGGATCATTTCGGCAACAGCCGGAGTGTCGATAATCGGGTTGGTGTCAGGAGGGCAGCATATGGTGGTGATTCCACCCTTGGCTGCAGCCCTGGTCTCACTCTCGATAGTGGCCTTGTGTTCCTGTCCCGGTTCCCGTACCCGGACGCTTAGGTCCACAAGTCCTGGGCAGACGATCTGGTTGCTGGCGTCAATGGTCAGATCCGGTGTGAATCCAGCAGGAGGTTGGTCAATGGCGCAGATCTTGCCGTTTTCGATATGCAGGTTATGTTGCCCGTCAATGTTGTTGGCTGGGTCAATCAGGCGTCCGTTAATAATCTCGATTTTGTTTGCAGTCGTCATCTCTTAGCAGCTCCAGGGGTCACTGTGCCCATGGCCATGGACATTACCGCCATGCGTACGGCGATGCCGAAGCTGACCTGCTGCAGTATCACTGATCTGGGGCCATCCGCCACCTGTGAGTCCATCTCCACACCGCGGTTGATGGGCCCAGGGTGCATGACGATGGCATCCGGATGAGCAGCTTCCAGACGTTCATCAGTCAGGCCGTATAGCTGGAAGTATTCATGTTCGCTGGGGAGCATGGCGCTGCCCATACGTTCCCGTTGCAGTCGCAGCATGATCACCACATCTGCATCTTGGATGCCCTGTTCCAGATCGTAAAACACCTTAACACCTAGACTGGCAACATCTGCGGGCAGCAGCGTCTTGGGCGCTATTACCCTTACCTCTTCGGCCCCCAGTGTATTCAGAGCCAGGATCTGGGAGCGAGCTACCCGTGAGTGCAGTATGTCGCCAACGATTGCTACCTTGAGGCCGCTGAACTTCTGTTTGTGGCGTCGAATAGTGAACATGTCCAGCATGGCCTGGGTAGGGTGAGAGTGACGTCCATCCCCGGCATTGACCACGCTGATGTGGGGCGCGGTATGGGTGGCAATGAAATTAGCTGCTCCGCTGTCGTTGTGGCGTACCACGAACATGTCACAGTGCATGGCCTCTAGGTTGCGCAGGGTGTCCAGCAGGGTCTCGCCCTTGGAGGTGGAGGAGGCGCTGATGTTGAGACTGAGCACGTCTGCTGAGAGACGTTTGGCGGCCAGTTCGAAGGTGGTGCGGGTGCGGGTGCTGGTCTCAAAAAACAGGTTGGTTATCACCTTACCGCGTAGCAGAGGCACTTTCTTTACAGTGCGTTCCGATACCCCGGTAAATGATTCCGCCGTATCCAGGATCTCTGTTAACAGTTCCCTATTCAGACCGTCGATAGAGAGGAAGTGGCGTAGTCTGCCGTTGTTGTCGAGTTGCAGGTTTTCGCTGGGTGGAGAATCAATCACTGTTGGCGCTTTCCTGTTCTCTGTTTTCGTCTCGGGCCGCATGTTTTGACTCACCGATCACCAGGCACAGTGGGTCAGGGCCGGTGAGGGTTATGTGCTGGTCCGCATTTAGTGGTGGCCGCACTCCCACCACGTTGGGTTGAATAGGCAGCTCCCGGCCGCTTCTCTCCACCAGGGTTACCAGGGTGATGGAAGCGGGGCGACCGTAATCGAAGATCTCGTTCATCGCCGCCCGAATGGTGCGCCCGGTCTGCAGTACGTCGTCCACCAGGATTATGTGTTGGTCGTCCACTGCGAATGGAATGCTGGAAGGGTGTACCTGGGGGTTTACTCCTACCCGGGAAAAGTCATCCCGGTAGAATGATATATCCAGAAGCCCCAGTGGTTCCTGAATCTCCAGCATCTGATGCAGACGCTCTGCCAGCCAGGCCCCGCCGGTGTGGATTCCGATCATGGCGGGATTGGATATATTCTTCATCTCCAGCCGCGTATTCAGAGCCTGATGCATTTCGGTTATCAAACCGTCGATAGCCTCTGCCTGCATGTAGTATTCAGGGTTGTTCACTGAGATAGGTTTCCAAAATAAGTTGTGCCGCGATGGCGTCCAGTTCTTCTATGTTTTTAGGTTTGCGTTGTAACTGTCGTTTGGCCTCAATCGAGGTCAGACGTTCATCCACCAGATGTACCTTGAGATGATACCGCCCTTCCAGTTGTCGTGCGAAGCGACGTGCCCGTTGCGCTACCTCGGTCTCGGTGTCATCCATGTTGAATGGCAGGCCGACTACCAGCTCTTGTGGTTCCCAGGTGCTGATCAAACGGGTGATGCCATCCCAATCCGGGTGTTGTTGAATGGCGCGAAGTGTCTCCAAGGGCGAGGCGGTTCCTGTCATGGTTTGACCAACGGCGACGCCTATTTTAGCCGGTCCGTAGTCAAATCCAAGTAAGGTTGTCATTTTTTATTGTATCTCTACTTTATGCGTGTCCTGCATCACCTGAAATCAGATCCAGGTCTACCCCTAGTAGCTGAGCTGCAGCCTTCCAGCGCTTTTCGGCCGGGGTGTTGAAGATGATCTGGGAGTCTGCCGGCCCACTCAGCCAGGCGTTGGCAGATATCTCCTCCTCTAACTGACCACTGGCCCAGCCCGCGTATCCCAGTGCCACCAGGTGGTCACTTGGCCCGTTGCCTGCAGCGATGGATTCCAGGATGTCCTTGGAGGTGGTTACGGAGATCTCCGATGTGACCTTGAGGGTTGAGTCCCAGCTACTATCGTCGCTATGCAGTACAAATCCTCGCTCTGGCTGTACCGGTCCACCGATGTAGATGGATTCCTCCCCGGATTCCAGGTCTATGTCGGTTATATCCAGTTGATCCAAAATGTCGTTCAGGTGTAGGTTAGTGGGGCGATTGACCACAATCCCCATGGCGCCCTGCTCATTATGCTCGCAGATATAGGTGACCGTCTGGGAAAAATTCTGGTCCTGCATGCTGGGCATGGCGATCAGGAACTGGTTGGTCAGGTTTGTGCTGCTCATACCCCATAGTATCGGGTGCCACTACGAATACCGCAACCATTTATATGGAATTACTTCGATAATAGCCGGTTGCTGCTAAGGAATTGCCAGGTCCGGGTTATATCCAGAACGTCTATCTCCTTGCGTATCTCTGCCGGGAAGGGGGCATAGGGGGCGGCCAGTCGTACAATGCGGATTGCTGCATCATCCAGTATCTTGTGACCAGATGATCTCCGCACCCTGATCTCGTAGATGGTTCCATTGGCCCGCAGGGCCACATGCAGCACCAGGTGACCATAGAGCTTCTTGCGCCTGGCCTCATCCGGATAGTTGATATTACCGATGCGTTCTACTTTTCTACGCCAGGCGTCCAGGTAGTTGGAGTATTTGTACTCTTTGGTGCTGGCGCTGACAAACTTACGTCGGGGACGTTTGGCGTAGGCCTTGGTCTTGCGGTTCAGTTCCGCAGTAAGCCGGGAAATCTCCTGGTTGGTGCTGGCGATCAGTTGGGCAGTGTTAAGACGCCGGGTCTTCTTTTTAGGCCGTCGGGGCGTGGGCTTGGTCTTTCTTTTGGCCTTGGCTTTGGTGCTTACCAGTCTCTTTTTTGGAGTCTCTACCTGCTGTGGTGGTGGAGTTGCCGGGGTATTGACCTTGCTTGGCTTGATGGATTTCTTAGTCACCGGCTGTAGACTGTCAGTGGTTGGGCGTTCCGCCTTTTCCTTGGTGCCGCCACCTTGCTGGCTGTGCTGGGCCAGAAAGTCAGCCTTCTCTGGCTCCTTCTTTTTTACCTTGTTGTGTACTACCACGATTTCCAGGGTACGGTCTGCCGGTGGCAGCTTTTTTGGGCTGTCCAGGGTGAAGCCGACGCCAAGTATCACAACTGCATGCAGACTGATGGCGATGAACAGGGTCAGTCCCAGGCGGTCGAAGGCTGATATGTTGGTGGCGTTGTTCATGGCGTGGTTTATGGCGTCTACTTATTCACTCAGCTAGTACCGGGCTTAGCTGGATCTTCAGCTTTTTCTCATCCAGTTTTAATCTTGTCTGCATGGCTGGATTCATATGTATAGTTCCGGTTTTATCCACCAGGAGGACGTATTTAACCCCCATCTTGCGAGCGATGTTGTACCAGTTATCAGGGCCGGCAACAAATAGTGCTGTTGCAGCAGCATCAGCAGTGGCAGCCTCAGGATGAATCACAGTAACCGAACTGGTTCCCCTGGCTGGATAACCGGTGCGCGGGTCTATTATGTGGTGGTAGGTCTTGCCTTTCCAGGTGAATTTTCGTTCGTAATCACCAGATGTGAATATGCTCTCGTCGCCGGATACTTCTACGCTGGCCAGGGCGCCTTTCCCAGAGGGATGGCGTATGGCGATACGCCAGGGGCGATTTCTGGGTGAGCCAATGGCGCGTAGATCGCCTCCGGCATTTAGAATGGCATTTTCAATCCCCATCTGGCGTAGATGATCGATTGCCAGATCGATTCCAAATCCCTTGCCAAAGGCCCCAAAATCCAGTTTCAAGTTCGGGTTGCTGCTGCGCAGGTTGATGCCGTCCAGCTCCAGGTCTGTCATGCGTGGTTTTTGTCGCAGTAGCTGGTCAATGATCTCTGGGTGTGGAGGTTTATGCCCTTCTGGATCATCACTGTGGAAACCCCAGGCGTCGATCAGATGTCCGATGGCAGGGTTGAACAGATGTTCGCTTTCTATAGCCAGTTGCTTGCTGTGTCTGATCATCTCCAGCACAGAGGGTGGAACAACAAAGGATGTTCCGGTGGCAATGAGGCGGTTGACCCGTCCCAGTGGGCCTGGATCCCAGGCGTGCCAGGCCTTGTGCATCTGGGCAAAATCCTTCTCGATGGCAGCGGTCGCAGCTGCGGCTTGTTCTTTACTGACGCCGACTATGCTCAGATCGATAAGAGTGCCGAAGGCCAGAAACCTGGTGGCTATAACCTCTTCCTGTTGTTCGCAGCCGCTGGTAATTAGAGCAGCGAGGATAAGAAGCAGTATTGGTGTGAGGCGTTTTTGTACTGATATCATGCCTTGATCTTTTGCTCTATCCGGTCCAGGAGTTGGGCACTGATATTGAGTCCAAACTGAGCATCCAGTTCCCGGATACAGGTAGGGCTGGTGACATTAATCTCTGTCAGATAGTCTCCGATAACGTCCAGGCCAGCAAACAGAATTCCCTGTTCCTGCAGTGTTGGTCCCACTTGTGCAGCTATCCAGTAGTCGCGCTCTGAGAGTGGAACCCCCTCTCCGCGTCCGCCGGCAGCCAGATTGCCACGGTTTTCTCCGGGTTGTGGTATACGGGCCAGGGCATAGGGTACGGGTTCGCCATCCACCATGAGAATGCGTTTATCCCCATCTATGATTTCAGGCAGAAAACGCTGGGCCATGGCGAATTTAGTACCATTATCAGTAATGGTCTCGAAAATCACATTGGTATTTGGATCACCCTGCTGGACTCGAAATACTGAGGCGCCACCCATGCCATCCAGTGGCTTAAGAATAATATCTACTTGCTGCTGCAGAAAATCCGCCAGCTGGGAATGATTCCTGGAAACCAGGCTGGCGGTACAGCATTGTGGGAACCAGGCAGTAAACAGCTTCTCATTGGCATCGCGCAGGCTCTGCGGTCGGTTTACCACCAGTGCGCCTTCCTGTTCGGCCTGTTCCAGGATGTAAGTGGTGTAGACATACTCCATGTCAAATGGGGGGTCCTTGCGCATCAGGATCACATCCAGTTCACCCAGCGGATGCTGCTGCTCCTTGCCGAAACTATGCCAGGAGGTAGTGCTGTCAGTGACTTGGAGTTGCCGCATCCTGGCGTGGCTACGGTTGTCCTGGAGGTAAAGATCTCCTTGCTCCATATACCAGATGTCCCAGTTTCTGGCCTGGGCCTCCAGCAACATGGCAAAGGAGCTGTCTTTATATGTGGTGATGGTATCGATGGGGTCCATCACAATGCCGAGGGATATGCTCATGGCGGTATGGTACCTGATCTAGGCCGGCTATTGGGTGAATGGTACGGTTCCTGAGGATGGTTATCAGACTATGTTGTATGCCATCAGCGGTCATGACGAAATGTGATGCAGAGCCATGATACTGTTTTAATTCCCTTGCTTGCCAGTGAAAATGTTCCAATATGATCAATAGGTTGTTGCAGAATGTTAAATCAATTGCTATGGTTCTGTAGTATTACACTTGCCATGGGTGTGTTTCAAGATACAGCTAGTGATCATGTCCCAGGTTTAGTGGCAAAAAATACTAGAAACAGAAATGCCAATATCAGAAATAGGTAAAAAACTTCAGAATTTCGGATTTTGAACGCAATAACTAAAATCCGGTGACAGATAGTCACAGATCATTATGAAGATGACGGCCATATAAGTAGAGAGGAGCAGTGATGCTAGACGAACCTGATAACATCTCGGGCCTCAAGGTGATGGTGATTGACGACAGTAAGACCATACGTCGTACGGCAGAAAGCCTGTTGAAAAAGGCGGGATGTGAAGTATTGACTGCCATAGATGGATTCGAGGCCCTGGCCATCATTGCCGACAGCCGGCCTGATGTGATCTTTGTGGACATTATGATGCCGCGGTTGGATGGCTATCAGACCTGTGCTCTGATTAAAAATAATACAGAGTTTAAAAACACACCGGTAATTATGTTGTCGAGTAAAGATGGCCTGTTTGATCGTGCTCGCGGCCGTATAGTCGGCTCAGAGCAGTATCTGACTAAGCCATTTACCAAGAATGAACTATTGGACGCTATCAAGCAGTATGCATCCAAAGCAGCATGATTTGGTGGCAACTACTTTCAATTTTTCAAAAATGTAATAAACGAATGTCTTGGTTTGGTGGCGAGGTGCTATGAGAATTTTTTCCAAAAAGGGTACAGAAAAAGAAGGTGGCTCACTGGAGGGTGAGGGTAAGGTTTTGGTGGTGGATGATTCACCCACAGAATTACATATATTGAAAGGTTTTCTCGAAGGTGCCGGCTATGAGGTGTTGTTGGCAGAGAACGCTGAATCAGGGATAGAGATGGCGCGCAGTTCCAAACCGGATCTGGTACTCATGGATGTGGTTATGCCGGGGTTAAATGGGTTTCAGGCCACCAGGCAGTTGAGTCGTGATCCAGACACCGAGGATATTCCTGTCATCATGGTTACTACCAAAGACCAGGAGACTGATAGGACCTGGGGTCTGCGTCAGGGGGCCAAGGAGTACCTAGTTAAACCGGTAGAAAAGAACGAGCTGCTGTCCAGAATCAAGGACGTATTGAACGCATGATGCAGGTGGACTAAACCATGCCTACGATGGAATCTGAAGCCAGGGACATTATTCTGCTGTTGCGGGATATTGAGAATCAGAGCCGCAAGCATGCCTTTGATCTGCCACACAAGGAGGAGTCGCAGTTTACCTGGGAAGGTGTGCTGTTCACCATTATGGGTGAGAAGCTGCTCACAGCACTGGGAGAGGTGAAAGAGATACTCAATTACCCACAAAATGTCACCTCAGTTCCAGGGGCGCAACCGTGGGTACGGGGTGTGGCTAATGTACGAGGCAGTCTATTGCCAATATTTGATCTCCAGCAGTTCCTGGGTGGAGAGGCAATCAATATTGGACGCAGGACCAGGGTATTGGTAATCGAACATGAGGGTCTGTTCGCTGGTTTAATGGTATCGGATGTGTATGGCATGCGTCACTTTAACCAGGAACTGCATATAAAGGACCAGGAGAGAACTGGTTCAATCGGTCGATATGTGGCTGGTGCATATGATGTGGATGGCGATCTCTGTCCTATCCTCAGTATGCATGAGCTGGCAGAGGATCCAGATTTTCAGGTGGTTGCCGCCTGAGGGCCTGGGTGGCTGCAAATGGATTATAAAGTAACAGGTATGTTGCTATGGGGAATTCAATAAAATTTACGCTCTTTCGGGAGATATAGCGAAATGAAAATAAGCTCTATGAAAGGTTTTGACAGTGGATCAAATCTAGTCGCCACGACACTGACGGTTAGCATTCTGGTTATGCTGCTCATGGCAATTTGGGTGTTCTTTCAGTCATCGGATTCAGATGCCAACGATGAGGCCTATCAGCTGCGTGCTGCTGAACTTAGGGTGATCTCGGAACGAGTCGCTAAATATGCCCTGACCGCTATCGTGGGTGACAAAGGCGCCTTTGCCCAGTTGCAGGACTCTAAAGATACATTTGACCGTTATCTATCAGAGCTTAAGGAAGGTGTGCCAGAGACTGGGTTACCCTCCGCACCGGAAGAGGTGGTGGATGAACTCTATCTGGTGGAAGCCCAATGGCTGACCTTGGGTAAAAACGCCACCGATGTATTGGAAAACAGGGAATCCATCGTAGCGGTGCAGGAGATTGTGGGTTTTGTTCAGGAACTGGTGCCACAGTTGCAGAAGTTATCCCAGGAGGTGGTAGATGACCTGGAGGACTCGATCGCAAGTGGTAAACAGGTCGTAGCGGCAACGGAACAGCTGATGCTGGTGCAGCGTATCGATAAGAACGTTGCCAGGGTGTTGAAGGGTGGTGAGGAGACCGCTACTGCTATTGACCGGTTCAGTCGAGACACCAACCGTTTTGGTCGTATTCTGAATGCCTTGCTGGAAGGTAGTAAGAGCCTGGGTATAGACCCGGTTCCAACTCAGGTGGCGGAGAAAAAGTTACGGGAAGTGGCCGTATTGTTTGAAGGCCTGAATAGTTTTACGGAACAGGTAATCGATACCATCCCCAGTCTGTTGCCTGCGTTGGAAGCTGTGGGTGAGTTGGCAGACAACTCTGACCTGGTAAACGACGCCACCACAAGTTTGCTTAGTGCCTATGCCGAATCCCCAGGACGTTTCTCCATGTTTGGGTTCCAGGCCAGTCCCGGTATGGTGGTCTTTTTCGGCGTCTTGGCCATGCTGTTGTTCCTGGCACGAAGCTATCTGGTGCTGATGAGTGAAAGAAAGGCCCAGGCCGAGATTAAAGAGCAGAATGAAAGAAGCCAGGAGGCTATCTTGCGCTTGCTGGATGAGATGGGTGATCTCGCAGATGGTGACCTCACGGTAACCGCCACGGTGACCGAGGACGTAACCGGCGCCATCGCTGACTCCATCAACTACACCATTGAGGCGCTCCGCAGCCTGGTAACCACCATTAACCAGACTTCAGAATCTGTATCGGCCTCGGCGCAGGAATCACGTGCCACAGCTATGCATCTGGCCGAGTCTTCCGAGCATCAGGCGGACCAGATTACCTCGGCCAGTGGAGCCATTAAGGATATGGCTCAGACCATTGACCAGATGTCCAGTGACGCGAATGAATCAGCGGAGGTTGCCAAGCACTCAGTGGAGATTGCGGGTAACGGTGCCGATACAGTACGCCGTACCATTCTGGGTATGGACACGATTCGTGAGCAGATCCAGGAGACATCAAAACGAATCAAGCGTCTGGGTGAAAGTTCCCAGGAGATTGGTGACATCGTGGAGATTATTGACGACATCGCAGACCAGACCAACATTCTGGCATTGAACGCGGCCATGCAGGCGGCCATGGCCGGTGAGGCCGGACGCGGTTTCGCGGTGGTTGCGGACGAGGTGCAGCGACTGGCGGAACGTTCCGGTAACGCTACCAAACAGATTGAAGCCCTGGTTAAGACCATTCAGGCCGATACCAGTGAGGCGGTGAGTTCTATGGAATCCACCACTAAAGAGGTGGTGGCAGGTGCCAAGCTGGCCGAGGATGCGGGTGATGCCTTGATGGAGATGGAAAGCGAAACTACCCACATTGCGGAGGTAACGCAAAAGATTGCGGGCACTGCGGAACAGCAGTCATCAGGGGCCACCAAGATTGATGACACCATGAGTGTTATTCAGGAGATTACCACCCAAACACTGGATGGAACCAACCAGACAGCTGCCTCGATCGGCATGCTTGCAAGCCTGGCAGATGACCTGCGTGGCTCTGTTGCCGGTTTCCGCCTGCCTGAATAATCAGGCAAGCCGGGCTCTGACTCTGGGAACGACCTATATGGCTAGGGTGATCAGGTATGAGTAAAACTCAAGACCACAGCAAACTGAAGTGGATTAAGGATGAGCTGGATGAGCTCATCCTGCAGGCGCGCACGGCCCTTGAGGAGTACATGGTCGATGCCAGCGATTCCGAGTTGATGGAGTCCTGCACCAAGAATCTGCATCAGGTATATGGCACCCTCCAGATTGTAGAACTGGATGGCGCAATCATGCTGGTGGAAGAGATGGAGCTGGTTGCCAGTGCCATTGCAGAAGACCAATTACCCCAGGGCCGTGAACATGATGCCGCCGAGGCCCTGATGCAGGGCTTGGTCAGGCTGCCTGACTATCTGGAAAAGATACAGGGCGGGGCCCTGGATCATCCCAGCCTGATCCTTCCACTGTTAAACGATCTACGTGCGGTCCGCGGCGAGGATCTATTCTCAGAAGCTGCTTTGGCTGCACCAGAGCTTGAACGGAGACTGGTAGCCACTGAGGTTGCTGAAGAGGGTAGTAGTGAGCTTCCAGACCTGATCCGTAAACTCAGACATAAATATCATATCAGCCTGTTGCAGTGGTTCCGTGGCACCGACCAGGTGGCGGGTATTGATGGTGTTGGCAAGGTGTTGGCACAGTTGGAACGCACCGCCGGTACCAGCCAGGTCAGACGCCTGTTTCAAGTGGCCAGGGCAGCCTTGTCAGCCCCCCTGGAAAACTTGGATGCACCCAATATCGCCACGAAAATGTTGTTTGGACGCGTGGATCGTGAGCTGAAACGCATAATAAATGAAGGCGAGCTTCCGGTGGCGCAGGCGCCAGCCATGGATACAGTGCGGGACCTGCTCTATTACGTGGCCAGCGTAAAGCAAGGTGATGAGCTGGTCCAATCGGTAAAGGAAGAGTTTGATCTTAAAAACCTGATCATGACCCCACAGCAGATTGAGCTTGGTCGTGAAGGTCTGGATGCCCCCAATATAGAACTGTTGGAGTCACTGAGACAGGCTATTGGTACAGAATTGTCCGAGATCAAGGATGTTCTGGATCTGTACATTCGTACCAAGAGTAACGATCCGGAGCAGCTGCAATCATTGGAACAGCCAATGCGCAAGGTGGCAGATACCCTGGGTATGATCAGTCAGGGCGCCCTGCGCCAACGCATGAAGCGTCAGGCCGACAGGATCAAGGAGATCTCCTCCACGGGTGAGGTGATCAAAGAGCAGGACCTGCTGGATATGGCGGGTGATCTTATCTTTGTAGAGTCCTCAATGGATAACCTGGTCAGCCTTGGTCGCACCCAGTTTTTGGAGCAAGGCGAGCCGGATATTGCCGATGAGCCAGCGCTGTCAGGGCAGGAGCTGCCAGAGGGTGAATTTGATCGCCTGATGTACTCAGTGGTGCGGGAGGCGAGCGTAGACCTGGCCAAGATCAAGGAATCCATACTGGCCTATATCAAAAACCCGGAGAAGTCCCAGACCCTGGAACAGGTGCCGGGTAGCTTTCATGCCATTGCCGGTGCCTTTGAGATGCTGAAGCTGTTTGATGTATCAGCACTGCTGAGGGCTACTGCAGGCTACGTATCCAATGAGCTGGTGGCAAAACAGACCGTGCCTGATATGCAGCGGCTCAATGCCTTTGCCGATGCCATAACCAGTATTGAATATTTTATGGAGACCATAGCTGATGGCCGTGGTGTCCAGAACAACATCCTGGATGTCGCGCGTGAGTCTTTGGTGCGCCTCGGTACAGAATCCGATACCGAGGATGAGGAGTTTTATGCCAGCGCCGAAGGCGAGGAGACCATCCCTGGCTTGATATCTCAGCAGGATATGGATCTGGTGCAAGAGCCTGTTGCGGAGCCGGAAGCCTCGGAAGAAGAGGTGTTGTTCACAGAAGAAGTAGACGTTGAGTTCGAGAAACCACCGGAGCCTGAGCAACCTGTTCCATCTGCCGAAAAACCCAGCCTGGAAGAGATCGACCCAGAGATTCTGGATATATTTCTCGAAGAGGCGCAGGAAGAACTGGAGGTGATCCAGGAGTATCTAGGCAGGTGGTTGGATGATGTGGAAGACAATGAAGCGCTAATCACCTTTCGCAGATCCTTTCACACCCTGAAGGGTAGCGGACGCCTGGTGGGAGCCAAGGAGATAGGCGAATTTGCCTGGTCTATTGAGAACCTTCTCAACCGTCTTATTGATCAAACCCTGCCGGTCAGCTCCGAGCATACTGATCTGCTGCGTGAAGCCCTGGAAGTGCTGCCAGGCCTGATAGATTGCCAGGCCAGAGGTGTACCTTCAGAGGTGGATCTGCAACCGATTATGGATCGAGCCACTCTGCTGGCAACACCTGATTACTCGTCAGCTCCAGTGTCCGGGCATGAGTCTGAGGAAGACCTGATCGAAGAAGCTGACCTGGAACTGTTGGAGGAAGAAGAGGTAGAGGAGGAGCAAGAGCAGGCTCCAGCAGAGGATGATCTGTCCGCTGCCCCAATAAGTATCGACTCCACGCTATTGGAGATATTTGCCTCAGAGTCGCGCACTCATATCGATACTATCAATGCATTCCTGCAAAAATGTAATGAGACAGGTGGTGTATGTGCACTTGATCCAGAGGTCTCCCGTGCCTTTCATACCTTGCATGGCAGCGCCCATATGGCCGGAGTGGACCCCATCGCTGAGGTCAGTGCCAGCCTGGAAGCCTATGTGAACGAACTGTTGGAACAGGGTCGGCTGGCCGATGCTACCCTGCTGGAACTGATTGAAAGGAGTGATCAGCAGTTTGAGTCTATTCTGGAAGCCATTAATGTGCCGGGCGCAGAGATACCGGACTGGCAGGGGCTGCTGGAAGATATAGAGCGCGCGCGAAATTCACTGGTGCCTGAAGATGTAGCAGCGGATGTGGCTGATGAAATAGCCGAGCCAACTGAAATCGATGAAGAGTTGTCTGCCGAACCTGCTGCTGAGGAAGCGGTAGAAATTGAAGTGCTGGATGTCGCCCTGCCACATGAGATGGAAGAAGGGCCAGAGCTGGAAATAGATCAAGATCTGGCAGAATCAGATGCACTATCCTTTGAATCGACACTGGCTGAAATAGAAGTTGAGGAAGAGCAGCCGCTTGACCAGGGAGGGCAGGGGGCAGAACAGGACCCAAAGTCGGAGAGTGATCCCGTAGAATTGGCGGGATCAGGTGATCGTGCCGATACTGCAGAGTCTGGACCGGACTTTGCGGCTATATCTGTAGATGATGATCTTACTTCTATCTTCATCGATGAAGCAGTTGAGTTGATGGATGATGTGGATCATGCACTCAAGCACTGGAGGGCGGAGCCTACCGATCCACAACCCAGGGAAGAGCTGCAGAGAACCCTACATACCCTAAAAGGTGGTGCCAGGCTTTCAGGCATTACCCCTATCGGAGATCTGAGTCACACCTTTGAATCCCTGCTGGATGGTGTAGTCAGCGGGGCTGTGGAAAATGATGATACGGTCCGGGATCTGGCCCAGAGAGTGGCTGATAACCTGATGACCCAGATCGAGGAAGCCAGTGCTCACGGTACGGTCACTCCGGCTGACGTCATGATTGCAGAGATGCACAGCTTGTTGGGGGAAGAGAGTGCAGCCGATGCCGATATGGATTCACCCGAACCTGAACCCGAACAGGAACCTGAGCCAGAACCTGAGCCAGAACCAGAGCCAGAACCAGAACCAGAGCCAGAGCCAGAGCCAGAGCCAGAGCCAGAGCCGGAGCCGGAAACAGAAGACCGAGCGGAAGATGATGAGATCGTTGCCGAAGTAGAAGAACTAGTGGCAGAGATGCCAGATGAGCCAGGCGAGTCAGAAACCGCTTCGGTTAGTGAGGAAGAGGCTGAAACAGCCGGTTCTCAGTCTGATGAGTCAGGCCAGGTTCTGACATTTCCCGAGCAACGCGAAACAGTTGAACAGGTAGAGGCCAAGCAGGCTCAACCTGATGAGAGCGTCCTGGTCCACCCGGTACGCCGTACTGGACGGGAACAGCTAAGGGTAAACCCGGAACTCATGGATAAGCTGGTAAATAATGCCGGTGAGGTGAGTATCTTCCGCTCGCGCCTGGAGCAGCAGAATGGTGCCCTGGGATATAACATCGAGGAGTTGAAACAAACTGTGCAGCGTCTGCGTGATCAGCTGCGTAAACTGGATATGGAGACCGAGGCCCAGATCCTGTTTCGCTATGAGCGCGACAAGGAAGAGGGACGCCTGGATGGTGAAGGTGAAGAGTTTGATCCCCTGGAGATGGACCGCTTCTCCACCATGCAGCAGCTATCCCG
This sequence comes from Chromatiales bacterium, assembly GCA_028278145.1. GTDB lineage: Bacteria > Pseudomonadota > Gammaproteobacteria > Chromatiales > Chromatiaceae > JAAGZL01. The sequence continues at coordinate 21,979 of JANQEV010000043.1, forward strand.
CGGTCTGATGGAGACGGTAGGCGATCTGAGTAACATCAACAAACTGCTGGAGTCGGAGCAGAAGGGTACAGAAACCCTGTTGCTGCAACAGTCCAGAATCACCACTGACCTACAAGATGGGTTGATGCGTACCCGTATGGTGTCATTTACCCAGCTGATACCACGTCTGCAACGTATTGTGCGCCAGACCTGTCAGCCTTTGAACAAACAGGCAAAGCTGGTGGTGACCGGGGCAGATATGGAACTGGATCGTAGCATCCTGGATCGCATGACTGCTCCTCTGGAGCATCTGCTGCGTAACGCAGTTTCCCATGGTATTGAGATGCCGGATCAGCGCCGTGAACTGGGGAAAGAGCCGGTTGGCCGCATCACTATCAACCTTACCCGTGAGGGTAATGACGTGGTGCTTACCATGTCTGATGACGGCAAAGGCCTGGATTTCGAGGCTATCAAGGAGCGCGCCAAAAAGAGTGGTCTGTTGGTGGATGGCGCAGATGTCACCGAAGGCGACCTTACTCAATTCATCCTGGAGCACGGATTTAGTACCGCAGACTCTATCAACCAGATCGCTGGTCGTGGTGTTGGCATGGATGTGGTGGTTAGTGAGGTCAAGCAACTGGGTGGCACCATGGATATCGACTCCAAGGCAGGTGCCGGTACCGAATTTACCATCTATCTGCCCCTGACCCTGGCTATTACCGATGCACTGCTGCTGGAGGTTCATCATGAGATCTACGCGGTTCCATATACCAATGTGGAGGCCGTGGTACGTATAAATCGCGATGAGCTGATCAAGTTTTATGGCGGCGATGACAGTGAAAATGCCGGCTTTGATTTTGAAGGCCATAAATATGCAGTGCGCTACCTGGGTTCGATTCTTGGGACTGAGCAACCTAACCTGTCTGAGCAGAAAAAACGTGCCCCAGTGTTACTGGTGCGAGCGGGTAAACACCGCATAGCCATACATGTGGATGATGTTATTGGTCACCGCCAGATTGTGGTGAAATCGGTGGGGCCACAGCTTAGTACTGTACGTTGGATATCGGGTGGAACCATCCTGGGTGACGGTCGCGTGGCGCTGATCCTGGATATGAATGCACTTGTGCGTAAGGATGCGTCGCAGACAGTGGAAACTGAAGAAATCATACCGCTGGCAGAACGGGCATCGGATCAGGAAACCAGGGTTATGGTGGTGGATGACTCTATCACCGTGCGTAAGGTAACAGGTCGCCTGCTGGAGCGTCATGGAATGGCGGTTGAAACAGCCAAGGATGGAGTGGATGCGCTGGCCATGCTGCAGGACTATCACCCGGATGTAATGTTGCTGGATATTGAGATGCCACGCATGGATGGCTTTGAAGTGGCCAGACACATGCGCAATTCGGAAGAGATGAATGATATTCCGATCATCATCATCACCTCGCGTACCGGTGAAAAACATCGAAAACTGGCCATGGAGCTGGGAGTCAAACGCTATCTGGGCAAGCCATATCAAGAAACAGATCTATTAGAGACCATCCAATCGGTGCTGGAAGAGAGTAAACAATGAGTGCAGAAGCCACAGCAGATCTGGAAATAAGGGGAGTATTTCTGCCACTGAATGAGGCGCAGCTGTTATTGCCCAACGCCTCCGTATCTGAGGTGGTGGCGTTTCAGGATCTTACCCCGGCGCCAGACACCCCAGAGTGGTTTCTCGGCTTCCAGACCTGGCGCTTTCAGGAGATACCGGTAATCTCATTTGAAGAGCTGGTGGAGGCACCCAGGGCAGAGCCAGGGCCGCGTTCCAGAGTGGCTATATGCAATACCCTGGGGGGGAATCCAAAACGCCCGTTCATCGGGGTGTTACTGGCTTCCATGCCACGCCTGGTGCGGGTGACCGAGGAGGTAGTTGCACCGCAGAGCAATCTGCACGACCTGGGGCCAGCGGTGAAGCGTGAAGTCATCGTTAACGGTGAAGAGGCCTGGATTCCTGATATCAATGCTGTGGAGTGGGTGGTACAGGAAGCATTGTCTTAAGCCATGTTAACTGGCCCTAGCTGTATCTGAAATCTCCCCATAGAGTCTGAATTGCAGCAATTGCTGCCAACGGCGCTGTCTCGGTGCGCAATACCCTTGGTCCCAGCCTTACTCCATGAAAACCGCAATTCTCTACTGCACCGATCTCTGAGTCACTCAATCCACCCTCAGGGCCAACCAGTAGATTTATCCTTTCATCTGGTTGATCAAACTCTTGCAGGCCAATATCTGCCCGGTGATTCAGTACCAGGTTAAGGCCCTTGGGTGGTGTCTCCAGCAGCTGGTCCAGCTCCTTGGCCTGATGCATCTGCGGTAACCAGCATCTGCCTGACTGTTCGCAGGCAGAAATCATCACCTTGCGCCAGTGTTGCTGGCGCTTTTCCAGGCGGTCACCTTTCAGATTCACTACTCCGTGCTGGGTGAAGAGTGGGGTTATGCCATTCACGCCCAGCTCTACCGATTTCTGAATGGCGAAGTCCATCCTTTCACCCTTGGAGATGGAAATGAACAGGTGGATGTCCAGGAGGCTTTGCGGCTCCAGATCGGAGACGGAGACTACTTGTACCACAGCATCCTTTTTAGCCGTGTGCACTAATCGGGCTGGGTAGTTATGTCCATCACCATTGAACAGCACCAGGTCAGAGCCGGCCCGCAGGCGTAATACCTGAATCAGGTGGCGTGAGGCCGCTGGTTCCAGTGTCAGTTCGCTATCCGGTGTTAGATGCTGCTCAGTATAGATTCTGGGTATGCGCATGGCTGGGGTCTCAGCACAGTGATGAGGGGTTATGCCTTAATCTGGCTTTAAAACAATTTTTATACACTAGGTTTAATCAGCAGCAACTCTATTTATGCTAACTTATAAACAAGACGTATTACAGGAATTAACAATGACAAAGCATATCGGGATTTTAACGGCGGGGGGAGACAGTCCAGGGCTTAACGCAGCCATAAGGGGAGTATGTAAGGCCGCTCTCGGCAAATACGGCATGGATATTATCGGTTTTCGTGATGGTTTCCGTGGTCTGATGGAAAACCGCTTTATGCGTATCGACAATGATGTGGTCTCCGGCGTGTTGTCCGTCGGTGGAACCATCCTGGGGACCAGCAGGGACAAGCCCCATCGCATGATGGTGGGTGGCAAGCAGCAGGACATGACCGATGCCATTGTTGAGAACTATCACGCTAACCATCTGGACGCCCTGGTGTGCCTGGGTGGTGGGGGTACTCAGAAGAACGCCCTGCGTCTGATGGAGAAAGGCCTGAACATCATTACCCTGCCCAAGACCATCGACCGGGATGTAGCGAAAACCGATAGCACCTTCGGGTTTGATACCGCCCTGGGTATTGCCACCGATGCCATTGACCGCCTGCACAGTACAGCCCACAGCCACCACCGCATCATCGTGGTGGAGATCATGGGGCACCGCACCGGCTGGCTGGCCCTGGGTGCCGGTATTGCAGGTGGCGCCGATGTGATCCTGATACCGGAGATCCCATACGATGTGGAATCCATCTCCCGTGCCATTCTCACCCGGGTACGTGGTGGTAAAAAGTTCAGTATCGTGGCCATGTCCGAAGGCGCCATGTCAGTGGAAGAGGCCAATGCCATCAGTGCTGCAGAAGAGAAAAAAGAGCGAGCTGAAGACAAGGTGGAGCGCAAGCGGATTAAGGCGGAGCTGAGTCAGATCCACCGCAAGTACACCGATCGTACCCTCTCTCTGTCCAATTCACTTGAAGAGTCCACAGGTCTAGAATCCAGGATCACCATCCTGGGCCACCTGCAGCGGGGTGGAACCCCATCGGCAGCCGACCGCATCATTGCCAGCACCCTGGGTGCCGCCTGTGCTGATCTTATTCACCAGGGGCATTATGGAGTGATGGTGGCCCTGAGCGGAAACAAACCCATACCGGTACCGTTAGATGAGGTGGCTGGTGTACGCAGGGTAATACCTCCTGGTCACCCATGGATAGAAACCGCCCGCAGCCTTGGCGTTTGTCTGGGTGACGGCTCACGCCGTACTGACTGATGCTGGAACTGGATACCGCCCTGCTGTTCTTTGGATCATCCCTGTTGCTGGGGTTGGCTCCCGGGCCGGATAATCTGTTCGTGCTGGCACAGGCGGCACAGCGCGGCATCAAGGCTGGTCTGGTGGTTACTCTAGGTCTGTGCACAGGTTTGGTGGTGCACACAACTGCCGTAGCCTTGGGGTTGGCAGCCCTGTTCATGGCCTCGGCCGTTGCCTTTACCGTCCTTAAGTTTATTGGCGCCGGCTATCTGCTGTATCTCGCCTGGCAGGCGTTTTCAAATGGCAGTCGTAGCAAGGCAGGTGGAGAGATAGCACAGTTACCATCCGCCAAGCTGTATAAACGCGGCGTGATCATGAACCTGACCAATCCCAAAGTTTCACTGTTCTTCCTGGCCTTCCTGCCCCAGTTTGTACAGGCAGATGCGGCACCGGTGGCACTGCAGATCATGCTCCTGGGGTTGTTGTTTATTCTTGCCACCATTCTGGTATTTGGTGGTATCAGCCTGTTGGCTGGCAGTGTAGGGGAGAGGTTCAGACGTTCACCTCGCAGCGGGAGAGTTCTGAACTATCTTAGTGGAACCCTGTTTGCAGGGCTGGCTATCCGGCTGGTGCTGGCGGAACGTTAGTATTCGGATATAAACATGACTATTACCCTGGCATTCGATATCTACGGCACCCTGATCGATACCCACGGGGTGAAACTTTCACTGGCGGCCATGGTAGGTGAAAAGGCAGATGCCTTCTCCAACCTGTGGCGCGAGAAACAGTTGGAATACTCATTCCGGCGTGGACTGATGCAGAACTACCAGGACTTCGCTGTCTGCACCCGCGATGCCCTGGAGTACTGCTGTAAGCAACTGGATGAAGACCTCAGCCCAGAGCAGAAACAACAACTACTGCAGGAGTATCGTACCCTTCCAGCTTTTCCTGATGTGGAGCCATGCCTGCAGCAACTCAAGGCGCGTGACTATCGCATGTTCGCCTTCTCCAACGGTGCTGCCAATGCAGTAACAGGTCTGTTGCAACATGCCGGCATAGAAAAATACTTTGATGGCGTGGTAAGCGTGGACGAGATCAAGAGCTTCAAACCCAACCCGGAGGTTTATAACCACTTCCTGAAACGAACTGGTGTCAACAGCGCCAATGCCTGGTTGGTGTCCAGTAATCCCTTTGATGTTATCGGTGCTATCTCGGCAGGAATGTCTGCGGCATGGGTGCAACGGTCACCAAAAGCAGTGTTTGATCCTTGGGGTATAGAACCGACTATTACTGTTTCTAGTCTTACACAGCTTGATGCTGGTATATCGGATTACACCAACTAACCTTTTAGGTTGGGGGCGGCTGGCGAAGCCAGACGTCCTGCGCAGGGCTGGAGGGCAGGAGTAAACCTAACATCAGTATTAAGGTGCGGCTTGCCACGAATTGACCAGACGTCCCAGCCAGCATTGCTGGCGACGTGAATTACTTATGTTGCCTACTAGTTCCTCTCGTTAGAGTTGACTAACTATTCCTCTGGAAATTACAGGTGAGCTATTTCGCATTGATTTCTTGAGCGCAGGAACATTTGCTAATAAAGATTCAAAGTTTGGATAAGTTTTTGGTTGATGTTCTGGATAGTAAATAATTTCATCTAAACGATGTAATTCTTCTCCGTAATTAAACAGCTGATGATAGAGTAACTCCTTGTTTTTCGAATCAACCATTCTGGCTCCTACACGAACCCAGAGCTTGTAATCAGAAGATCCTGCCGGGGAAACATACCCAGAAACAACGTGCCAAACATCTAAAATAGCATCTGCATCCGTTTGAATTTGTGAATAATCTGGCATCTTTTTATCATTATACTTAGGCCTTTCTTTATCTATAAGAACGACATTGTACCCGGATTTTTCCAGTTTCCTGGTAAGTTCTATTTGCAGGCTTTTTCCAAGATTAACATCGTTCTTTTTTAGTTTATTGGTTAACTTTTCACTGTTTGATACACCTCTGTGACCTTCGATTAAACCGCCAATTAAACCAAATGCCATACCAACACCACCAATGTTAAACGCCATGTATTCTTTTGGCTCCGGAACGCCAAGTAGTGCAATTGTTTTAATATGCGTGCTTTTTGCTTTGTCAAATTTCTGCTGAGGAATATTTGCACATCCCGTCAGAATAATAAGGACAGCGATAGTTGTAGTTAACTTTCTTATTATTGTTTTCATTTTGTCTCCGTGATTTATGAATAATTTGTTCCATGCTTGCCCTGATACAGGTCATGGCAAAGATATAACTCCAAGTTAAGCTGCGGAATGCTTGGTTACAAGATGGTTTTGCGAGCGACTTGACTTGTTATATGCTCGGCTTTGGAATCGGTTCACCTTTAATGTGCATCTGACCAACCACCTTAACTATTACAAGCCGACCATTTTCGACGGCAAGATCAGTAACCGCTAGCGTTTCCGAACTTATCATTTGCTCACCTGCTAGGAATTCTTCCTGCACTATCGAAACGACCTGGGCTTTTGTTCCATCACTTTCCATATCCGTCTGCAAACGGGTGTACTTATAGCTCGGACCGATTGCATCCCAAGCTTGCTGTGTCATCTCCAAGTACTGCTGCTTATTGAGTTTAACCTTCACGTTTCCTTGGGGTGTTGGCATTTCAATGGTTATGCTTGCCCGATCGCTGAGAAAGCGTGCGATTTTTGAGACATCACGAGCCTCCGTAGCCGAATCGATTTGTGCCAATAGTTCCTGTAACTCTGAATTACTGAAAGCGAACACTGGACTTGATAGAACGGCGAATACAAGTACTGAAATATAAGCCTTTATACATTTTCTAAACATTCTCATTCCTTCCTTTTTCATATATAACGTTTTAGGGATGGGGCGGCTGGATAAGCCAGACGCCAGCACAGGGGCGTAGGCCCGAAGCAAACTCGATCTGTGGTCATGTGGATTACTACAGTCATAGTCTTAGCCCAGGATTTGCCAGACCTACGAAAAACCAAATAGTTTCTACGATTAATAGACATAGTGCATACAGCCTAAGTTGCTCTGCTGTCCACCACCCAGTAAACCAATCTATTATGAAAAATGCTCTCCAACCCTCTAGCCATTTAGCACCGCCCCACCTTATTATCCACAGCCAGAATAAGGCAGATAGTAAATAAATAAGTATCCATACAATTAGTGACATATGTCGATATCTCTTTACACATAACGCCTAAATAACTGGGGTAGATTGAGCGCCAGTGAAATCTGCATCTGTGTTAATTATCTTTTTAGCTGCCTAGTTCTTTTTTGGCCAATGTAATCCATTTTTTATTGAGTGAACTATAGTGTTTACCAGACACCTTAGATGAACTGACGATTTCAACTAGCAATGAATTCGCCTTTTCAGTTTCGCCTTGTTGCCGTAATAAAGAAGCATAATGATATTTGGCCTCTGCACCTGAATAGTAACCAGCTAAGACCCGATATTCCTCAAAAGCTTGAGATAACTCACCGAGTGCCTCTACAGTTTTTGCAAAAAGCAGATGTGCCTCTTGGTTCTTGTATTCAGGGTTCTTTTCGATCAACAGCTCGAGAATTCGCTTTGATTCGGCATAATTACCTAGAAAATACTCTGCTTTGGCGAGCCCAAACATAATCTCAGGATCATCTTCATGAATGCCGACAAGTGATTTCTCGTAAAGGCATTTTGCCTCTTCGTACATTGTTTTGCTCATGCACTCATCGGCAAGCTTAAGTGAGTTCTCTACAGTATTGGATATCGAATAGTTTTGTGTTGCTGTGTTAATTCCCTTGTTCGGGTTGATGATTTTCCCCAAGCTTTGAGAAGCCTTTCTGGCTGTACGGCTTCCCATTAATTCCGGGATGACTTCAAGTATCACGTAAGCGATAGAGCCAGCCCCAGGGAGCATTACAACAACCCATATCCACATAGTGTTTCTGCCAGTTTTTATTACGTGGACAACGAGAGCTACTTGTACGATTAATGATAAAGCAATAAATGGCATATTATGTTCCTTTTCATACCAGTTGTTACTTATACGGCTAACGCTTAAATGAGGGGCGCAAAGCGAAGTGGAGCATCCCTGCGAGCGATAGTGAACGACTTGTTAGAAGTATTAGCAGCGTTCCCAAATTACCTCCATGTCTTCATTGTCACCAAGCGCTGATTCAAGCATTTTTATAAATGATTGCTCTGCGCCTTTCTCTTTCATGATTTCTAACTGTGTTCTATTTATCCAATAATCTTTATCTTCACTATGCTCTTCTTCAAGCTCATCAATTAGGTACTGAAGCTCTGCTTCTGTGATAGAGCTTATGTGCTCACCTGTATCTTTGTTTTTCAAAGTAATCATAATTTACCTCCTTAGTTTATATTTGTTTAACTTCTAACGTTTTTGTAAAAGGAGCGACGTCAGGAGAGTCCTTTTGATAAACTTGTTATCTCTTAAATTTGATGTTCTCAAAGGCCATGACCGCTTGATTGGTATAATTGCCATTAAACGTAGAAAAATCTTGTGTATGGAAACTGAATATCTTCGATTTGAAAATAAGACAGTACATAACACCATGAACATCTTTGCCCCGTACCTTACCACTCCATGCTACTTTTGCAGCAGGCTGGCCTGAAATTTCGACGAACTCTATTTTTTGCTTTATGAAACGCTCCCTCCTTCTTTCGACACCCCCAAGAATTGTAAAAGATATTGCTTCGAACCAGCCCTTAGCTCATCAGCTGACATTTGAGGGAATTTCTTGCCAGGCTTCCAAATAGTTATTTGAAGTAGTGTCCTGCTATCCGGCCCATGCGGATAAGTGAAAGCTGTAGAGCTTGCACCTTGCCCAATGTTATGTGTAATCGGGCCCTCAAATCCTTCTGGTATTTTTATTGAGCCATCGCCGAAGTCATAAGCCTGGATATATCCAGGAATCATGATGATTAAAAGTAATATGCTTCGTAACTTCACAATTCTTCCATAGAGAGATGACAGTTGATTATGTAGCTGCGCCCAATATTGTGTTGTGCAGCCAAGTATCTATAGGAATTTGCTGAAAGGCTGAGATGCGGTGTGGTGGTCAGCATCCTGCCGTTCTTTTCATTCCATGTGTATACAAAGGTTATCAGAGAATGCGGTTTTGAGAAACTGGCTAGTTTTAACTGGATCTAGTAGTGGCTACTACACTCTACTTATAGGTGGTTAATACCTGATAGTTTTTGCCTGCCTATCCGGTATCCATCGCATTCCTGGATTAGACATGAGTGGTGGCATTAAATCCTTATTACTTACATTCCTAATGACGTCAATGTTGACGGCATGTGCCCAGGTTGGGAGTGAGCGCTGGTGTCGTAATCTGCAGGAGACACCCAAGACAGAGTGGAGTATCCAGGAGGCTTCAGATTACTCCAGGCACTGCCTGTTTAAGTTCAGATAGCTCAGCTCTTTTTTATTTATCTAATCGAAAACTGAATCTGTATCTGGATTCTGTGCGTATCTGGATCGGGGCATACTGCGTCCGCATCTGTTTCTGCTGGTTGAAGATACGGCTGCGCTGCTTGGCGCCTTAATGAAAAAGCATTTAAAAACAATATGTTGCAGAATAAGGGAGGGTCTTGTAATTTTATATCGTACAACTGCCATAATTATTTATACAGCCCTGATTCAGAGCGGGGTTGATTATTAAGCTGTTTCATTGAGAACAGATGGGTTAGAGCGGCCAGATGCAATATCTTAAACATACCCTTGCAGGTACCAGCTCCAGTGTTATGGCTGTGCTGCTGGGTGCAGTTCTGATCTTTGCTGGTCTTGCCGTGCCGGCCTCGGGCATGGCTGCAAACAAGGTCAAGGGTAAAAGCAGTGCCATCATCAGTGACTACTATCGGGGGATACGGAAGCAGACCCTGCCTCTGATCAAGAAGGTTAGAAACAAGTACAAGGTCAATGGGCTAAGTATTGCCCTGGTGGATGATGGTGAGCTGGTGTGGGCCGAGGGCTTCGGTTATGCCGACATCAGAAGAAAGAAGAAGGCAACGGCTGAGACCATCTATCGTATTGGCTCCATATCCAAGCCGGTGACGGCTACTGCAGTCATGCAACTGGCTGATCAAAACCACATCGATATAGATCAACCACTACAAGAGTATCTTCCAGAGTTCAATGTCATCAGCAGGTTTCAGGCTACGGCCGATGCCATTTCCGTACGCAGCGTCCTTTCTCACCATTCTGGTCTGCCCACCGATATACGCAAAGGGATGTGGAGCAATGATTCCATAACCACCGTGGCGGAACATCTTCAGGGTGAGTATCTGGCTTATCCTCCTGATTTGATATTCAACTACTCCAATGTTGGTTACACCCTGCTGGGGCATATGTTACAGGAGCACTCGGGGAAAGAGTTTACCCACCATATGTACGAGTATCTGTTCCTGCCTCTTGGCATGCTGCACACTGACTATCATATCCGCAAGGATATGCTGGACAAGCTCTCCCGTGGTTACAAGGGTAAAAGGGCACAAAAACTACCGGCTATCCGTGATCTCCCTGCCTATTCTATGTATAGCAATGTACTGGATATGAGTCGCTTCTTGGGTATGTATCTATCCCAGGGGAGTGTGGATGGTGATGTGCTGTTGAAGCGGAATACGGTGAAGGAGATATTCAAGGTCCAGAACCGGGATGTGGCCCTGGACATGAATATTCAGAATGGACTTGGCTGGTATATAGAGAACGGTTCTGTAAAGGGGGCGGGACGGGTGGTGCGCCATGGTGGCGCCACTATGTATTTCTCCAGTGAGGTTATGCTGCTGCCGGATGATGGCCTGGGCGTGGTCATTCTGGCCAACACCAAGGGTTCCGGCACGATCGTTAAAAAGCTGGCCAAGCGTATCCTCAAATTCTCACTCAAGCACAAACGGGCAGGCAAGGGGTTGCAGGCAGCCACAGACAGCAGCATTAGAAGAAAACCACATGCCAAGACCAACCTGCTGATACCTGAGGGTAAATATGCCACTGCCTTGGGTGTGCTCAGTATCAGTCCAAAAAGAAATAAAATCTGTATCTGCGATATAGGCCGGAAGTTTAGTCTGGTTCCCCAGCCTGGTGGTTGGTATGCGGTACCCAAGAAGAATATTGGTAAAAAGAAGCTGCCACCGGGCTATAACATCCTTCCGGATATTCAGATAGCTTCGCGACTGGTAAACCGGCGTGAGGTTCTTGTTGCCAAACGCCGAGGCAAGGAGTTTCTGCTGGGAGAGCGGGTAAGGGATGAGCCGATTCCAAAAAAATGGAAAAAACGTGTCGGAAACTATAAGGTACTAAATCCAGACTCCGGTTACGAAATGAAAAATACCAAGGTTGCCATTGAGCAGGGAATGCTGAATATAAGCTACCGAATGCCGAAGCTTAGCAACAAGATAATCTCGGTGCCGATTCGCCCCATATCAGACAGCGAGGCCATAGTACTGGGATTAGGGCGCATGCGTGGTGAAGTACTGCAGGTGGTTATGGTTCAGGGCGAAGAGTGTCTGAAGTACTCTGGGTATATAGTAAGAAAAATCTAGGTCTGGAACCAGGTGCAAGTTTTTTCACTTGTGCATGGGGTCGTATACTTGTAGTTATCTTTACACAATAAGAACTAAGGTGGCTTCTATACATGCTGCGGCAAATCGTTTTATTCCTGATTAACGTTACAGTTGTTCTGGGTACATTTATTACGCCAACCGAGATTTTTGCTGCAGAGGGGGCAACAGCACGGGTGTTGTCACCCAGGGAAGGAGTGGCACCGAGACTGTTTGACGAGGAAAGAAAGCAGCTCGACGCCAAGATCAAACAGGCCCAGCAGAGACGTGATAAGGCGGTCAAAGATCTGTCTGACCGGTTTAGTCTCTGGCCTGCTGGTGAGGTTGAAAGATATTCCACCTGGTTTAGAAAAACCGGTGCCGGCAACCCGGCGCGTGACAAGCGTAGGGGTATCGGAGTAGATCTGGCGCGGGCCCGCCAGCAGGTACACCAGTTTGATTTAGATTATCGCTATGATCCGGATAAGGGTAAGCGTCTGGAACAGGATGGGCCGTTACGCAAAGAGGCCCAGGCTGCAATCCACAACTACTATGATCTGTACCTGAAGTCTATTACCTACGAAGCGGTTTACCATGAGACTAAGCTGGCACAGGTTGAGAAGTATATAGAGTTTGAAGTAACAGATTTTCTAGCCGAGATGGGGAATGACCTGGCCATCATAGGCTGGGAGACCATATCTACAACCCTGAGTGCATTCTTCAGCGAATGTATAGACGGTGCCCTGACCAAGATAATTACCGACTACACCTCTGTCCTGGGACTCTCAGCCTATGGCCCAGGTGCGCCTGGTCCCAGGGATCGTTTTTGGGACTGTGCCCTGGATTCACTGAAGGACAGTATTGCCCAGATGTTCGTGTCGGTCACCAAGGTCAATTTCCTGCATACGGTGGAAGATCTCAAGATACCGCGACGGGTTGGCTTGTACTGGTGGAATGAGCTGATTGTTGGTGAGGCGAGCTCCAAACCTGGTTTCAAACAGGCGGTTCAGGACACCCTGAAAGGCTTCAAGGATGCCGTGGCAGGCGTAAAAGGCAAACAGGGGCATGAGTGGGCAGCCGGTATCTGGGTGCGGTCGCTGAAGCGGCTGCGGGGACAGTACGTCAAGCATATTCAGACCACGGCCTACAGAAGGGGGCTGATTAAAAATGCCGTTGCCGACATGCGGAGCCGGGGAATACCCATAAGCAACCGGGCTGAGCTCAAAAGCACCCTTATGCGTTATCACAAGGGCAATGCTGAAAATTTCAAAGATTTTGTCGATACCAAGCTGGATATGGATGCGGTATTAAGGCGTGCTGATTTTTACGAGATCGTACTTAAGATCGGCAGCAGGCTACTGGAAATCTATTTCAATTTTGCCGATTTTAATTGGAATAATGAGATGAACCGCTACTACGAGGTGAAGCGTTGCCTCGAACACTGGAGCGAGAAGGCCGATCCGGAAAGTATCGTGGAGCGCCTGCGTGCTTCTGCCGCTGATTACACAGCGTTCCTGCGTAGTTGCGATCCAGAGAAGGATGCAGAGTATGATCGGTTGATTGGAGAGGCGGAAGCCCTTCTGGAGCAGATCGATATCAGCCAGATCCCCACCGGACTAATGGAAGAGTTTGTGGAGCTCACCGCTAAGATTGACGAGGCGGTGGACTATGGAACCCAGAATGAGGAGAACCTGCGCGAGGCGGTGAGTGGGTACCAGCGCATCTGTGAACGTGATGCCAGTGAATGGCAGGCCTTGCAGGATACGGTAAATCGCTTTCCTGGAGATGTGCAGACCGCAGCAGATGCCGTAGCCAAGGTAAAGGCGGCGGCAGACCAGGCCTGCAGTGTGCAGGTCTATGACCAGGCCAAGAGCGCGGCCAGTCAGGCTGGAGAGAATGCCCTTAAGGTTGCCCAGATTAACGCTGCCCTGGCCAAGGCAATACAGGGTTTGCAGCTGGAGCAGGAGCGGGTGCCAACCGCGGAGCCAGGAGATTCAGAACAGCTGTTGGCCGATCTCAGGGCGCTGGGGCAGTCGTTGCAGGACCTGAAGGGCCGGGTTGAGGCAGGCTTCAAGATCAAGCAAGAGATGTTGGCGCTTATCCGCGAGGGTCTATCTAAATCAGGTAGGTTTCTGTCGGATCGTGCCAAAGCAGCAGCCGGAAAGTTCAGTGAACTTCTCAGCCAGGCCGAGGCTATTGCCATTCCTGCTCCTGATCTGATCCCGCCGTTTGAACAAAAGCTGGGTAGCCTGATCACCAGTCTGGAGGATGCGCAGAGCAAACTGGCGGAGGCCATCAAATGTACGGAGTCGTTGCCGGAAATAAGCCAGATAATATTGCAGGCCAAGCAGGCTACCGCAGATATGCGCAGCCATATGCAGGCGGCTGCGCTGGGCAAACAGCGGGCCGAGACCTGTGTTGCGGACTGGGTGGCATTAATCACCCAGGCCATCATGGAGGATATCAAGGCCTGTCGTCTTGATGAGGCCGATATAAAATTTGCCAGCCTGCCTGCGGATGCTGCCATTCGTAATGATCTGCGTTGGGAGCTGCAGAAGGCACGCACCAATGATAATACTGCCAATTCAGTTTATGACCGGGTGGAAGAGCATTACCGGGCGGGTGACGTAGATGCAGCCCAGGGTCTGATAACAGCACTGCCAGCCGACCTTGGTTGTGCCAAAACCCAGGCGCGCCGCGGCCCCTTGGAGGCCAAGATTACCCAGGCTATCAAAAGTAAAAGCAAGGCCGATGCCGCAACCAAGGCCTGCCGTTTTGATGCGGCCCGTGCCGCCATTGCCACTATTCCAGGAGAGACGCAACTGCGGCGTATCCTGGAGAAGAGTATTGCCGAACTAGAGATTCCGGCCAATGAGCGCAAGCATAAGATCAAATGGCTCCTGGGACGTGTGAAATCGAGACAGGAGACCGGGCGCAATGCCGTGCACCGTATCCAGAAGATAGCCAATGCAGCAGAGTGTGCCGATGTGAGAGATGCTGCCCTGGCAGCCATCACCAGCCTGCAAGGGTCGGGCGACAGTATCCTGGCACGGGCCGGAGCTGCCATGGATAAGTGCGATCTGAAACGTGCCTGGGGCCTCCTGGACCGGGTGCCCATGCAGAACCCTAAACGCCAGCCGGCCTATAGCAGGTTCATCAAGCTGGAGCAGGCAGAGAAAGCGGCTGCCACCGCCCTCAAGAAAGCGGGCAAGCTTTCCGGTGCCAATAAATACTCCGCTGCCATCCAGACCCTGGATAAGGCCATGGCGCAGAAACCATGTGCCAAGACCATGGTGCGTCTGAAACGGGCCAAAGGGCTGGTAGGTAGGTTTGGTTCCACCTATTCAGCTATACGCAATTGCCAGTTCAAACGTGCCGGTCAGTTGCTCAAGAGTCTGCCCAATGGAACAGCCCGCAAACGGTTGTCGACACTCAACCAGCGTAGCCAGAATGCCATGCGCAACCTGAATGTGGCCGAACGTGAGCTATCGTCTGGGCGTCGTGCCAAGGCGCGACAGATAGCGCAAAAAATTCTTGGTCTAAATATGCTGTGCAAGAAGATAAAACCCAGGGCCAAACGCATTATTGCCCGTTCCAAGCCAGTAAAGAAGCCAAGGCAACCCGTCCCCAACAACAGAGATAGTGCACCACAATCCAGTGGGCAGGCCGGCGCACAATCACCCATTTGTCAGCGTTATGCTGCCAAGCTACAGTCAATCGGCAATATCCAGAAAAACCTGGCGGCGCGGGTGCAGCGGGGAATATCGGCGCGCGAGGCACAGTCCATTCAGGGGCAGATTATTGCCAACACCAGGAAGATACATACCCTCATGGACCAGTCACGGGCTGCCGGATGTCATAACTCGCGTTTGCCAGAACAGTATCGCAGGCAATTTGACCAGCACTTTGGCAGGTAGGCTGTTGGAGACAGGTTGATATCTCACGGGTTTGCTTTCACAACCTTTGCATCGATAGCTTGTTTCAGCTTAATGATAGAATCTACCAATTCAGGTTTATCCCAGTCTTTGCCTCCTATTATCCGTATGGCTATGCGGCCCTCATGGTTTACGACATAGGCGGTTGGTACCGCCATGACCGCCCAGTCACTAGCAACCGACCCATCTGGATCCATGGGTATAGGAAACTCCAGGTTATTTTTTTTAATATATTCCAACACTGCATCTGGCTCATCTTTGGTGGCTATCCCCAATAGTGGTATACCCTCATCCTGCAGTCTGTTCCACGCCTTTTTAAGTGCTGGCATCTCTTTTCTGCATGGTACGCACCAGGTAGCCCAGAAATTCAGGACCAGAATCTGACCCCGGTAATCTTCGATGTTGTGGATATTATTGTTGGCGTCAGCTATGGCTAACTCCGGTGCTTTGACCGGTTCTTTAAAATGTCTGATGCCGGGAGGCCGGGCAAGAGCATACATGCTGACGAAGGCTATTGCTATAAACCAGATCAATGCAGAGAGTCGCATGTATCACCCCCATAGGCTTAGGAAACAATCCTAGGGCCAGTTACTCTTTTTTAACCCACACAATTTTCCAATCGTCATCTTCCATGACCATTAGTTCGTGGACCACTATGGTGTTGTATTTGGTATCCACCACACCATTGACCAGTACATCTTGCAGCACGTACTGCAGTTTGGTGCTGCGTGACAGGTTGGTTAGAAACATGTAATCGCCATCCTCTTTTTGCAGTACAAAATCCCGCTCAATAAGTATACGTGGATCTTCGGGATCAAGCGGGCAGGTGATTCCTGCATGGACACAATCATGTCCATTGAGCCGCCCTTCCACCAACTCGAGGTTTATCTTTGGTATCAGATTTTTGTCCCATACGGTTTTCCAGGTCTCTCCATCCTTGATCTTGAATTTGTCTACCGTCATGGAGTTGAACTTCTTGCTCATCACACCTTCTACCTGAGCATTCTTAAGCACATGTGTGATCTTTACCTCACGCGGTACGTTCATCAGAAATATGTAATCTCCATCTCTCTTCTGTAGGACAAAATCAGGCTCCAGTGCTATGTGCGGATCTTTTGGATCAATGGCGCAAGTAATACCGGAATGGGCACAGTCATATCCGTTCAGTTTTCCTTCCACGGTTTCAGCACTGGCTGATATGCTAAATAGTGCTGAAGCAGAAAAAGCTGCAGTGAGAATGCTCAGGATGTTTAAACTCATTCTTGCCTCCTTATCCTAGATCCACCTCATTATTTGTATGGTTTAGACGTTATTTTTTGCCCAGCACCAAGCAACAGACGAATCCTGTATCTATAGTATAGTTACGCGTAATGTGGAATCTTGGATTCATTAACTCAAACAGTAGTGTTGGTTTGATCCTCTCAGGTATTTATTCGAGTCTTTGGGTGATGTTGGTTGCTCATGCTTAGTCCATGACGTTGACTAACCATTGACGCAGTTGTTTAGCGCTTAGTGCATTATCAACAGTAGCTATACACCAATCGCCTGTATGACTAAGTGTAGCGACTAATCAAGTCTGATTACGCTGTTGCATATTGCATTCTGTTATAAAGAAGGGATAGATTTGTGAGATTTTGAGGCTATTCTATACATGTTAGAAGTTCATAGGGGTTATAATTATATCTATGTTGGCTGGTAACCAGATAATAACACCGCAAGGAGACGCTCCGGTGTCAGGTGATAACAACTCAAAAGAACTAATTGCCAAGCGGAATGAACAACTGCAGTCACTGCTGGCGGCTTGTACACTGAATGATAAGCGGGCCTTTGCCCAGCTATACGAAATGACCTCAGGCAAACTGTATGGAGTGGTACTGCGTATCCTGGATCGGGAAGAGTGGGCCCAGGATTGTCTGCAGGAAGCCTATGTAAAGATCTGGAACAATGCCAGTAGTTACCGACCACATCTGGCCGCTCCCATGACCTGGATGTCATCCATTGTCAGAAACCAGGCGCTGGATCTGCTGCGCAGACGTCGTCGTGAGGTATTGCAGTCAGAGCCGGAGAAGTTGTTGGAAGATGATGCCGGAGATGCAATACCACTGGATAATCTACAGCAGACTGAAGAGGGAAAACGCCTGAGCAACTGCCTTGATCAACTGAAGAGCCAGCAGCGACAGGTGATCGCACTGGCCTACCTGAAAGGACTGACCCATGATGAGTTGGCGTCCCAGACCGGTACACCGTTGGGTACCATAAAGACCTGGATCCGCCGTGGTCTGGAGCAGCTTAAGGGGTGTTTGGAGACATGACGCAGCCACAGCAGGATACAGCAATGCGGGATAAGGCAGGAGAGTACGTACTGGGGACGCTGTCTGGTGATGAGCGTTCTCAGTTTGAGCAGTTGCTGGCAACGGATCTTGGTCTGCAGGCAGAGGTCTCGGCCTGGGAGGATAGGCTCTCACCTATGCTGGATCTGGTGGAGCCAGTTGCGCCACCTGCAGGACTCTGGTCGCAGATAGAGAATCGACTGGAACCTGCCGCTGCTGAACAGCAGAGTACCGGCTTTTGGGAAAGCCTTATCTTCTGGCGTAACCTGGGGATGGTTGCAGCCACCCTGGTACTGGTATTGGGGCTGACCATGGTTGGAGTGCGTAATGATCCCGCCATCGATCAGGTGCTGATGGTCACTGGAGAACAGTCCCAGGTGCAGTGGGTGGTGGGCACCAGCGGTCGTAGCGACCAACTCCAGGTTAAGGCGATCGCGCCTCCAGAAATGCCTGCTGGTATGGTGTGTCAGCTCTGGATGGAGAACCCTGACGGCACGCTGAAACTGGTTGGTGTGTTGCCGCATTCAGGTATTCAGAGCATGCAGATCCCGGCCCAGCTTAGTAGTGGCAGTCGGTTCAAGATCAGTATCGAACATGAAGACAGACTGCCCACGAAACGGCCCACCAAGGATTTCGTATTTGAGGGCGGGTTGACCAAGATTTAGTCAACCTAAGGACATTGAGTTAAATCCATTACGACGTTGTTTTGATGTTGAATAAATTCTAATAATTCAATGAGTTATTGGTTATTGCCCTAAAGATTTTCTGGCCCTGTCTCCCCGGATATAAAAAATCCGCCTAAATATCACAAAAAAATCACAGATTCTGAAACTATTTGTCCCCTTTAAACGTACCTTGTGTAAGGAAAGGAATATATGGACTTGGAAGGAATGGTTGTTGCGCTGAAAAATGCGTATATAACAAATAGTTAGCCGGATGCACCCAAATAGGATTTAGTTTCCCTGCTTCTTGTCTGATAAGAAGCCAAGGAGAGATGCAACACCAAGTAGAGGCATTGTTGATGACTTCTCACGATCAGAAAACAGTACAGGAGCCGACAGCCGCGGAGTATGTCCTTGGCACCCTGCATGGTGATGAGCGCGTTCGGTTTGAGCAACGTCTAGCATCTGACATGGGTCTACAGGCTGAAGTGACAGCTTGGGAAGAGCGGCTAAATCCGATGCTGGATACAGTTGATCCGGTACAGCCCCCACCAGCGGTGTGGCAGCAGATTCAGCAACGTATAGAACCAGAAGAAGAGAAGCCTGGTCTCTGGAACAGCCTGGCCTTCTGGCGCAACCTGGGAATGGTAGCTGCCACTTTGGTATTGGGGCTGGGTCTGACCATATTCGGAATGCAGAGTGACCCAGAGCTTGAACGGGTGCTGATGGTTACCAACAACCAGGCCCAGGTTGAGTGGGTGGTTGGAAACAGCGGCAGTGACAATATGCTCCAGGTCAAAGCGATTGCACCACCGAATCTGCCCGAAGGTAAGGTGTGTCAGCTCTGGATGGAGACCATGGATGGGACCTTGAGGCCGGTTGGGGTCATGCCACATACCGGGATCAGAACTATGCCGGCACCGGCTAATCTTAACCAGAGTAAAAGTTTCAAAATCAGTATTGAGTCAGAGCATGATCTGCCAACCTCAAAGCCCACCGGACAGTTTGTATTCGAAGGCAAGCTGATTCAGATATAAAAGCTTCCAGCTAACGTCTGCACCCGTAAACAGGGTGCAGGCGTTTTTGTATCAAACATAAATATGTAATCTCCAGCCGGAAAACTCCCTCACACTGAAACCATTGCCGGAGGCATTACGTACCTTAAATAGGACGTAATAGATTCAATATGTGTGGCAAAACAGTGTGAGATAGAACGAAGGTTGGTACTGAATGGCACAGGCAGCAAAACATAGTAGTTATTCCGATCAGGCAGGTGAATATGTACTTGGTACTCTCACTGGCAGTGAGCGGGAACAGTTTGAGCTGCGGATGCAGAGTGACCACAGAGTGCAGGCCGAGGTTTATAGCTGGAACCGGCGTCTGCAGCCACTACTGGATATGCTTAAACCTGTAACGCCTCCCAGGGTGGTGTGGCAGCGCATACAACACCGGCTAAAACCACAGCATGTGAAGAATGGGCTCTGGGATAGTCTACGGTTTTGGCGCAATCTTGGGTTGGTGGCCGCTACCCTGGTGCTGGGTCTGGGGCTTGGCATATTTGGTCTGCGCCAGGACCTGGGTAAGGATAGAGTGATGATGATTGCCAGTAACGACAGGCAACATGTGGAGTGGGTGGTTGCTGCCACGGGTCAGGATGATATGTTGCATATAAAGGCTATTGCGCCACCAGCACTAGCCCATGGTCTGGTTTGCCACCTCTGGATGGAGACGGCTGATGGTATGTTCAAAGCGGTGGGTGTACTGCCGCACAGCGGCAGCAAGATGATGCTGATGCCGGCAAGGTTGCAAGATAACAACGGCTTTAAGGTGAGTGTTGAGCTGGAGAACAGCTTGCCGAATAGTGGTCCCAGCGGTCCGGTGATATTCAGTGGCAAGATGACACGAATTTAATTATTCAAAACTAAAAAAACATCCTCGTAACAAGAGATGCTCTTGATTCCTCCTTAACTTTATTGCTGTATGAAAGATGCCATACTTGATGCAGGGCATGTGTTCTGTAACCGGAACTTCTGATTTCTGATATGCTGGAACTCAAGCTCATAAATGGCGTATGACAATAACACGATGGTTATGCAGGATGATCAGCGGGTCTGACGATACATAAGATTGTGACACTAGCTGGGCGTGGTACATTCTGAATAGAATAAACAATGCAGGGATAATCCTTAAGTGAATAGTTTCAAGACCCTGATAATCAACTCGATTCTGCGTCATCCCTGGATCATATTATTTCTCGTGGTCTGTATAACCTCGCTGCTGGGTACCGGGATTATGCAGTTGCGGTTTGATATGTCCACTGAGCGCCTGCTGTTGGGTAACAGTGAGTCCATGCAGACCTTACATAGGTTCAGGCAGACCTTTGGCAATGATGATCTGCTGGTTCTGGTGTTGCAGGATGAACGCGTATTTTCTCACCCCGAGGCCTATTCGCGTCTGAAAGAACTCACCGATCGCCTTGGTGCCCTGCCAGGGGTGGAGGAGGTGGCCAGTTTGGCTAACCTGCCTGAGCCCAAGATCCCCAGCTTTTTTGGTGAAGAAAGCAAGTCCAAGGCCATGGCCAAGTTGTGGAAAAGAGTAGTGGAGGATGTCTTGGTCTCCAAGGATGGTACTGTGGCTGCTATACATATCAATCCCTCCATGGAACTGGATGACAGGGCCATGATTGATCTGGTGGCCTCCATTGAGGAGATCGGCCGGCAGCGGGCCGATGATCTATATATGGTAGGTGTGCCATCAGTCAAGAAGGGTATGATGGATGCCGTGGTGCAGGATGCTGTTAACGCCACCATGATTGCAGTGTTATTGGTGGTGATAGTGCTGGGTTATCTGTTTCGTGACCCCTGGTCAGTATTGGTGCCACTGGCCACCATCTTTCTGTCTCTGATCTCGGTAGCTGGTTTTATGGGATTGCTTGGGATCAGCCTCAATAGCTGGACCGTATTGATTGCACCACTACTGTTTGTCATTGGTATTGCCGGGCTGGTACATATCTTGGCCAATTACAAGGGCCGGTGTGCCAGTCACCATAATCCTTTTGATGCGCTGCAATACGCACTGCAGCGCAATCTGATTCCCTGCCTGCTAACCAGCATAACCACCATGTTGGGTTTTCTATCGCTCACCTTGGGCGAGACCCCGGTCTTGAAGGAATTTGGGATCAGCGCTGCCTTTGGGGTAGGTACCGCCTTCATCCTCTCCATTACATTTATGCCTGCAACACTGATCCTGCTGCCTGGCCTGTCCACCAGGATCTGTGACCCCAGAAAGGTGAAAATGCCATCCATAACGCTGCTTAGGGCGGCCATAGGCAAGAGGTCTTACCTTATTGTTATAGCCACACTGCTGCTATGTGGCGTGGCAACCTATGGGGTTAGGAATATCTCGGTAGACACCAATATATTGAAGGTGTTTAAGGATGATCATCCAGTTTCCGTGGCCCACAATTTCGTTAAGCAACATTTGGCTGGCAGCGTTCCTTTGGAGGTGATGGTGGAGGGGAAGCCTGGTCAGTTGATGTCACTTAAGTCACTGCAGTCAATTAATGGTTTCCAACAGGCAGTGGAGCAAAATCCTCTGGTGCTGCGTACAATCTCACTGGCGGATATAATGAAGGCCACTACGCCAAGCTGGGCCCTGGGTAGTGACAGTAATGGCCTGCCCAATGACCGCATTTTGCGCATGGCCTGGTCCATGATGTCCAAGATGGCTGACACAGAGAGGTCTCTGTCAAAGCTGATCAGTCGCGATCAATCCAAGGCCCGTATAACGGTGCTTACCAAGGTTACAGGAACCCAGGATACTGGAGTCCTTATGGATGACCTTAACCGGGCCAGTGAGCACTTCTTCAAAGATGGGCTCAAGGGACATGTGACCGGCTCCATCGCGGTCTATACTGCAGCCATTGGTCGTTTGGTAAATCAACAGATTGTTTCCTTCCTAGGCGCCTGCGCTACGATTTTTCTCACCATCGTGCTGGTCTTCCGCTCCCTCAGGGTTGGTATCTTCAGCGTGGTGCCAAATTTGCTCACGGTGTTGACCGTGTTTGGGGTGATGGGATTGAGTATGGTGCGGCTGGACTTCTTCAATGTCATGATTGCCTCTATAGCGCTTGGAATAGCAGTGGACAATGCCATCCATTTTATGGCCCGCGTTGAGCGCCGACTTGGCTCCGGTGCAAGTGTACCCAGGGCCACCTGGCGCAGCCTGAAAGAGGTGCAGACTCCCATCATTACTACTTCTCTGATTCTTGGGCTGGGTTTTCTGGGGGTCGCGCTCTCGGCGTCTCTGGGTGGTGCAGAGCGTTTTGCTCTGTTTACGGCCTTGGCTATTGGTGTGTCACTGTTGGCTACGCTATTCGTATTACCGGTGTTGCTGCTACGGCTGTGCCGTGACAGGAGGGATAAAATAGTCAGTACCTTGTAGTAGGGCCAACCATTGCATGCAGCGCTTGTTATTCCTGGATACTAGCTGATCGGTTCTACGATCAGGTGGTTAAGCTCTCCTCCTCATCATCCCCGGCATTTTTGAACTGCTCAGGAGTGGTGAGATTGTAATGCTTGATCATGCGTCGCAGGCGTGGACGGGAGATGCCCAGGGTTTCACAGGCCTTGCCCTTGTGCCAGTTTGTTGCTTCCAGTACTCGGGCAATATGGGTAGCCTCTATCTCTTCCAGGCTGCAGTCCTCAAGCGGCTTGCTTTCACTGTCTGCACTCGCTGCATGTTGTCGGAGTTGCGCTGGGAGTAGATCATCTGAGAGGGTATCTCCGCGCGACAGGGCGATACTTTTCATCAGTACGTTTTCCAGTTCCCGCACGTTTCCCGGCCAATCATACTGTTCCAGTGCATCCAGGGTGGCGCGGGATATATGGCTGACATTGCGATGCAGCTCTTTGTTGATGCGACCGATTAGGACCTGGATCAGGTCAATCAGATCTTCCTTGCGTTCACGCAGAGGAGGTAGATGGATGTTTACCACCTGCAGACGGTAGTAGAGGTCTTCGCGAAACTCTCCTGTCTGTACCCGTTCTGCCAGATCCACATTAGTTGCGGTTATTACCCTGGCATTGGTCTTCTGAGCAGTTTTGGCGCCCAGGGGGGTAAACTCCTTGTACTGTAGTACTCGCAGCAGCTTGGCCTGCATGGAAGGCGACATCTCTCCTACTTCATCCAGAAATATAGTGCCGTCGTTGGCCAGGGCGAACTTGCCATCCTGTTTTCCAACAGCGCCGGTAAAGGCGCCTTTCTCATGGCCAAACATGTCCGACTCCAGGAGTGTCTCCACCAGGGCGGCACAGTTGACTGCCACAAATGGCCCATCTGGGGTTTCGCTGGATTTGTGGATGGCACGCGCCACAAGTTCTTTACCGGTACCGGACTCTCCAGTAATCAGAACCGTGGCCGGACTCTTGGCTACCATGCCAATGGTTTTGAAAACCTCTTTCATCCCGCGACTGCGACCCACCATGGTAAGGGTATTGGCATCGTTACTGCTGGCTGAGAGCAGGTCATCGTCCTGACCCTGATTGACCAGTAGCTTGTCGATGGCGCTGTCCAGCTCCTCGATATCTATGGGTTTATGAATGTAATCATCAGCACCCTTTTGCATGGCTTCAATTGTACTTTCCATGTCATGGAATGCGGTGATCATGATGATGCGGCAGTTCGGAAGCAGTTGTTTGAACTCTGGTAGTCCCTCCAGGCCGGATCGCCCTGGCATGCGGATATCCAGGATTATCAGGTCAATTTCACTTTGAGCGGCTTTCAGACCATCTTCCACGCTGTGTGCCAGGGAGATATTGTGGCCCTGGCCATTCAGGTGTACCTGTAGAGTCCTGCAGCTGGCTACGTCATCATCAATGATAAGAATATTACTCATGGCTCAACGCTCTCGTTTTCGATTTCTAACTGCTGAGGTGATGTTTCAATCTTGGGGTTAACCGGCAGTACCAGAGAAATACGGGTGCCCTGGGGTATGTTATGTGCCAGTTGGATGCTGCCTTGGTGCTGATCCAGTATTCGTTTTACTATGGCTAGTCCCAGTCCTGTTCCCTTGGCCTTGGTGGTAAAAAATGGTTCGAACAGGCGTTCCTTATCGTCTATTTCAATGCCAAGGCCATTGTCACAGATCTCTATGCAAATGCCGGTCCCCTGTTTACCCAGGTCCAGCATCATCTTGATGGATATCTTGGGGTGCTCCACCATCTCACTGGCCTGGACAGCATTAGTGATCAGGTTGGAAAACACCTGTCTTAGCTTGGTAGCGTCCCCAAGTACTGTGGGTAGTCCTGACTGGTAATCAGCGGTTAGTTCGACGTTAGCCTGTTCCAGGCGACGTTGTGACAGGCCTATGGCCATATCCATAATCCGCTCTATATCAATCCATTCCGGCTTTATGGCGTCAGGTTTCGAAAAGGTAAGTATGTCGGATAGGATCTCTTCCATGTAACGGATCTGCTCCAGTGAGATGTGGCGCAGTTCTTCGTTATCACGCTGAAATTTGGGATCAGTCTGCTTGCCTAGTATTTGCAGCGTCATCTTCACGGAGGACAATGGATTTCTGAGATCGTGTGCAATCATACTGGCCATACGTCCCATGGCGGTCAGGGCCTGGGTGCGGGCCAGTTCCCGGTTCCTTTCTGCTACCTCATGTTCCAGACGCTTGCGCTCGGTAATATCCTCTTTCAACGATAGGTAGTGGGTGATCTCTCCCTCAGGATTACGAATGGCGGATATGGCTGCGGCTTCCCAGTACAGGTCGCCGTTCTTTTTCTTGTTGTGGAACTCGCCGCGCCACTCCTGGCCGTGGTTGATACTCTGCCAGAGCTTGGCGTACTCGGTCTCGCTGGTCTCCCCGGATTTCAACAGGCGTGGGTTTTTGCCTATTACTTCATCCTTGCTATAACCGGAGACCTCGGTGAATTTTGGATTCACATATTCAATCTGTCCCTCTCGGTCTGTGATCATAACAATGCTGGGGCTCTGCTCCACTGCACTGGAGAGTTTACGCAGCTCCTCTTCCGCACGTTTTGATTCAGTAATATCCTCACCGATTCCGGTTACTCCTATGACATTGCCTGCAGTATCGTAGGAGAGGGTGTTATTCCAGGAGATCAGCCTGATCTGACCATTCTTGGTTTTAACCTGGTTTTCATAGTGTGAAGGGAATGCTGTGGGATCAGTAATCTGTGCAATGATGTCACTCACTTCCTCTTTTAACTCATCCGGGACAAACTGATCCAGCCAGTTTTTACCCACCACTTCGTTGCGGTGCCAGCCGGTCATGCCTAGAAAGTAATCATTGCAGAATGTCACTTCGCCATAGCTGTTAAGTGAGATGGCTGCAAGGTCGATATTCTCCAGGGTGTGCCGGAAACGCTGCTCATACTCTCTCTGGGCCTCGGCCAGGCGATGCAGGTTTTGCGAGTAGGCCAAAAACCATGTGATCAGAGCCATCAGCAGGAACATGCCGATGTAGAGTGCGATATGGTTCTGGATGAAAAAGGGCAGGGTGGCAGAGAGTTTTTTAGATGTGATGTGGGATATTACCTTCCACTCGCTGGCGCTTGGTATCCTGGTGCTCAACCGCTGGATTGGCGGATCAGACTCCATAACTGCCGGGCGTGGGCTCACTGTTGCATAGGTAAACAGACCTTCGTGTGTCTGGATCTGTCCACTGTCTGATCTGCTGATCTGTTTCCAGGCCTGCTTATGTTGCTCACTGAAGGTGCGATCATGCCCCAGCATAAAGCCCCACTCATCGTTGCTGTTGGGACTGCTTAACCAGTAGCCATCGCTATTGACCAGTTGTACATGATCCACAATGTTGGCAGCGGCACGTTTGAAGCTGTTGATCAGTCGATCACCGAAGTAGTTGAGAACTATTACCCCTTTCTTTATGCCGTCACGGTCAAATACCGGAGTGGCAAACCGCAGCATGGGTTTCAATGGGTACTCTATGCTGCCCCCTTCAATATTCAGATCCAGAGGGGAGATATAGATGTTGCCCCGGTCCTGATTAAAAGCCTCTTTGAAGTAATAACGGCTGGACTTGTTCTGCAGATAGCGTCGTGCAACTCGCTGTGGTTTACCGCCGGAAAAATTGATGCGCACGATCTCCATACCAGAGCTGTTCAGGTATCTGATCTGATCATAAAGCCCTTTCTTTTCTGAGAATACTTGGAACTCGGTGGTGATCTGTTTTTCATCGAAGTAGGTAAGGTCGTCAGGCAGCCCTTGCTCTTCAACATGTTTGGCCAGGAACAGCAGGTCACTGACCACGGCGGTAATATCACTTACGATTGCATGTTTGGCCAGGTTGACGTTGAGTGATTCGCTGGCTTCAATTGAGTTCCGTTCCGTGGTGTAGAAGGTGTAGTAGTGCATAGAGCCAACTATGAACAGGACCGCGCACAGAGGCAGAAAGATCCCCAGGAACCTCTTTAACAGTCCCAGTTTGGATGTTCTATGTGGCGGTGGTGCTATTGGCATTGTTGGTCGATATACCTCTGCAGCCTGTTCATATAATCGTTCAATGCTTCGTTACTGTCACGTGGTACCAGAAAAGTAAGGCGGGCCGCAATAATATATGGCTTCCTGTCGCCAGCTCCGGCCGGGGTCTTTTCGGTCAATACCTGGTATACCCGCTGCATGACACTCACCGGATATTCGCAGTAGCGTGGTAGGGTGATGTTTCTGGAGTACCATTGGGCAGCCGCTGAAATCCCCAACAGGATAAGCAGAATAGTCAGTACCAGCCGGGCCGGATGGAAGGCCGCTGTCTGCTCTAGTTCTGGTGTGCTCAGATGTTCTGTTGTCATAGAGTTTAGACCGGTATGGTGGAGTATGGTTTAGGTTGCTCTATGCCATAGAGATTATTCTGTTTGCGTTTCGCTGTCTGTAAGATCTGTTTGGTAGCCAGTTTTCCCTGATAGATGCGTTCCCGTACTGATACGCCACCGGCGTAGTTTCCGCACAGGTGCAGCCCTGAATACTGGTGGAGCCGGATGTTAATTTGAGCCAGTTTGGCTTGGTAGTGCCCGTGATACAGGGGCAGTCCCTGTGAGTGCCGGTGCAGGCGTATATAGTCTGGGTCAACCTCAATCCCAAGTAGCCGGGATAGTTCTGTTTGCGTTTGTTCAATCAGTTGTTCATCCGGCAGTTGCAAAAGTTCTGGGTGTCTGGCTCCACCCAGATAGCTGGTCAACAGTATCTTGCCAGCAGGGGCCCGTTGTGGAAATAGACTACTCATCCATAGATTGCCATTCAGTTTTACCCCAGCCCGCTTGGCTACCAGAAAGCCGGTTCCGTCCAATGGGTGTCTGACCTGTCTGCGCTCCAGTCCCATGTGCAGTACTGCCATGGGTGCGTATTCTATGCTGGACAACAGCTGGCCAAGATTGCGGTCCAGAGGCGCCAGTAGTCGGCCTGCGACATCTGCCGGGGCAGTTATAACCAGTTGCTGACAGCTTTCGTTTAACTCTCCCATGCTGGTATAGGCGTGCAGTTGCCAGCCATTCCTGTTGCGCTCAACCCGTTGCAGGGAGATATTTTTGCGGATATGGATTCCAGGGTGGTCTGCCATGGCGTTGATCAGTTGTGACATGCCACCCGTAAATGAGAAGGTGTCAGCTTTATTGATCCGACGTCTTTTCCATAGCTTGTTTACCAGGATGCCATTGGTAATGCTGCCATATTGCTCTTCCAGTGCCTTCAGGCGTGGTAGGACTGAGGCCGCTTCTGCCAGGTCAGGGTCTGAGGCCAAAGTGCCGGATACAAAGGGGTCGATAGCAGTATGCAGCATCTCGCGACCAAAGCGGCGTTGGATGAATTGGCTTACGCTTTCACCCGGCTCCCCATGGTGAAAGATCAGGCCTTCACCCAGTAGGCGCAATTTGCCGCGTCGGCTCAACAGGTGGGAACGGGCCATGCCGCCAATGGTCATGGGTACGCAACAGAGCCTGTTGTCATGCAGTACATAACGTTTCAGATCACCAGGGCGCTGGCGCTTGGATTGGGTCAGATTGCAGCGCTTGATCAACTGGTCAATCTCATTCCGAAAGTTGACCAGCAGCCCGGCTGCGCTCTCGGTGAGATAGCCGCTGTTACTGGTGGACTCTATTTTGCCGCCGATTCTGGCTTTTGACTCCCATACCTCCACTGAAATGCCTTGCTCAGCCAGCCACCATGCGGTGGATAGTCCTGAGATACCGGCGCCTATGACGATTACCTTGGGATCACTCATGCCGGTTTCCCTTCAGCTCCGCTTTCATCTGTTCCAGCAGTGATCTATCCAGTAGTCCCAGACCCTTGCCGTCGTGGGAACTCCTGGATTCCACATAGCTGCGGATATCGGCAAACCTGGTGTCAGCCTGTTTGTTCTGCTGCAGTCGCGGTACCCGCTCCTGGGCGATGCTGTAGGCGTCAAAACTCAACTCTTGCATACCAAAGCTCTTTAATCGTTTTACTGCGCGCAACATGGCCCGGTTACGAAACCTGGTGAGGTCTTTGCTGGTGATTTTCTCCAAACCTTCCCGGCGTGCATTGAATTCTGCTGCTTTCTTGATTCCGGCCCGGATAAAGTCTGGAGCAGATTCCACCCGCTCCAGTGCCTGTGGTTCCCACTCCACTCCCGCCAAGTCGGTTGCCAGCACTGCCTGGATATCTGCTGTAGTGACTCGTTGGGCATTGCGGCGTCTGGTCTCTCGTTCAGCTGCAGCCTCCAGGCTGGGTAGTACAAACATTCCCACCTGGGTGGGACGATCTGACAGTGATGCCTGTAACAGCTGTTCCGCTTCCGGCTCCCACTCCAGATTTCGCTGCTGATCGTTATCCTGTTCCAGGCGCGTGAGCAGCTTGATATTTACTTCGAGTCGTCCCTCTTGTCTGGCAACATCCTCTGCCACCTGGAAAACGCCATCTCGTAGAAAACTGGGGATCTCTTCCAGATAGGATTTTGCCTCACCGGTCCAGACCAGCCTTGAGGCAGTGACTTGGTTCAGACTTTCGTTGTCAGTTACCTCTGGCGCCTGCCAGTTTGATGTGGGCCTGGTACCAGGAAAGCTATTACCGAAGCGCTGTTGTGCCAGGGTCTGCATATGCTCGGTAGTGATTACTTGTTCACCTAAATCACTCACATGGCTCTCAGCCCTTTTCCGAACCATCTTGCGTAGAAAGCCTGGGATCCGTTGCAGGCGTAGTTCCGCTTCGGGTGACCAGCTAATGGTACTGGTGGCGGGCTCAACGTAGGGTTGAATCACAGGCTTGCCGCTGGGGTAGTGGCTGCACCAGGGATCGGCGTCCATGAGAGTTCCACCCATGGCCAGGGGGCGGGCACGACAGCCTACACACAGTTTCTGGTATTCACATCTGCCACACTTGCCTTCCAGTTGCGGATTGCGCAGTTGTTGCAGACTAGGTCCATGCTCCCAGATCTGCCAGAAGGGTTGTTGTCTGATATTGCCCTCTTCAGTGGGGATGTAGGGACAGGCAGTGACGCCTCCTTCCGGAGTTATGCGGCAGTAGTGTATGCCTGCCAGGCAGCCTCCACCCTCATAGCCTTCCGCCCGGGTCAGAGGAGACTCTGGGTCATGCTGATAGGCCACCCGTTTAAAATGGGGTGCGCAACGCGCACGGATGATCAGATCCTTGGTCTGTTCCTGTGCCAGCACCAGCTGATTAAGAACCTCTTCATAGCGTGCCGGTGTGATGTCCGACATGGTCTCACCACGTCCGGTGCATACCAGGAAGAATATATTCAGTACATGGGCCCCCACCGCCTGGGTAAAATCGATCATGGCCTGCACTTCGTGGGCATTGTTTTCGGTTACCGAAAAATGGACCTGGAACGGCAGGCCGTTGTTACGACAGTGGTCCATGCCGGCCAGGGTTTTTTCCCAGCTTCCGGTCACTCCCCGAAACTGGTCGTGGCTTTGCGGGTCCAGTGAATCCAGGCTGATGCCAATGCCCATAGCGCCAGCAGCTTTTAGTGACTGTACCCGTTCTTCAGTCAACAGAACTCCGTTACTGCCTATCACCATGGACAGGCCTAAATCACTGCCGTGTCGTACCAGCTGTTCCAGATCATTGCGTACCAGTGGTTCGCCTCCGGTTAGCACCACCATGGTCTCATTGCTACGTGAGGCTATCTCATGCAGTAGTGCGCAGACCTCCTGAGTAGATAACTCTCCCTCTCCGCCATCCAGCCTGGTCTCTGCGTCCATATAACAATGGTCGCAGGCCAGATTGCAGCGGTGGGTCAGGTTGATGGCGATGAGATAGAGGTCGTGCATGCAGGCTCCAGGCTAGCCGTTTCTGGAATCATTCGGATCCAGATGAAATACTCCACGTTCTGCCCATATCTCCTTGATAGCATCTACCGCCTGCTCGGTAACCTGATCCAGGCCCTCTCTGCGGTTCCAGCCTTCGATCTCCTGGATCAGCATGCCGCGGACCATGTCAGGTGCCCGGTTGATTCGATCCATAGCGGTTGGTTGCCACTCCATGCTGGTTTCGGCTACCGCAGATCCACTTTGAAATGTCTGGGTTACACGCTGTATAAACTCAGGACTGATGTTACGAATTCCATTTTTCGCTGCGATGGTTTCAGCGGCCTTGCGAGTCATATCACGGCAGAATCCTTCCGGGACCTGCTCTAGCATAGTTTCAGCCCTTACATCCCACTTGGTGGATGCGGCTTTAGCTTTTTGTTCAGTGTTGGTTGTACCCATGCTGGCAAAAGGGCAGTCGCTGCCACTTTTCTGTTGCATAGCCTGTTCCATGGCAGCACGGGCCTTGGCCAGTCCGGCTTCTACAACCTCCAGGGAAATGTCGTTAATTGTCTGCTCTCTGGCGTACTCTTCAATACGTTGTCTGGAGCTGTCACGCATGAATCCTTCCGGTACGCGCATAAGGCGGGCCAGGGCGGCGGCCTGCCAGTTGAGTTTGGTTGCATTCACTTCTGTTGTTGGTCTATTGCCATGACCTGGAAGTTTTGTGGCCTCCTGTCCGGGGTTGAACTCGCCCAGAGTGGTATTAGAGTCCAGGAATGGGGCTATATGCTCTGGCGCAACCTCACGCACTCCGGCGACACGGGCCTTTTTCTCTGCCCGCATGCTTAGGTTGCCACGCAGGCTCAGGTCTTTTACTGTCAGCAACATACGAGTGGCAGCATCGCTCCAGCGCATAGCTGCCTCTGCATCCGGCTTGCGTTTGAGTTTGCCCTGGTCATAGGCATTCACTATCTCTTCCATTGCCTGTTCGGCATGGCCCGGCATAAGCTGCGCTGTGGCTTCTTCTACTATGCCTGCGGTAATCACGGTGTGCCCCTGTTCCTGTGCATAGCGTAGTATGGCCATCTTGGCCATGGGCCGTACGAATGATGGTACTTTCTCCATGCGCTGTTCAGCCTCCTTGGTCCAGGAGGTTGTGACTGAGGCCAGACGGTCTATCTGGGGTTTATGTTCCCGCTGGCTGAGCAATACTGAACAAGGTGCATCGCTCAGCAGGTATTCTGTATTGCCACCTATATCCAGTTCGGCATCGGCGTGGATGCCAGTTGTACCAATGATTAACAGGGAAGGTTTTACATCATTGAGATAACGGTTCATTACTTCATGGGGTTTGCCATCCAACAGGACCGTTTCCACCTCTACTCCGTAATCTGCTGCAATGCTCTGGGCTACTGACAGATGTCCCTGGTAGATCCTGGCCAGACCTGAGTCGATAATCTCTTCGTGCAGCTTTTCCTGCTCCTGGAATTTGAATACCTGGCCGGCCTCTTCCGAGAGTACTCCGGCTATGCGATTGAAGGCCACGTAGTGATAGTAGGGGTCAAAGGCGGATATTACCTTCACTGGTACCTTCCAGAGTCTGGCCAGCGACAGGGCGGTCAATAGTCCGCCGTATGATTTTGTGGAACCATCCACGCCAACTACGATGGGGCCATCGCTTAGTCTGGATGTGGGCTGTTTTATAACCAAAGTGTCAATGTTGCTGCGTCTGGTAACACGCTGACACACCGTACCCAGGCGACTGCCTTTGACTGCTCCCAGCCCCAAGGCTCCTAACACCAGAAGGTCGTAGCTGCCGTTGTTGGTCTCCTTAACGATCTCACGATAGTTTTTACCCTCCAGGGAACGGCGCTTGATCTCCAGTGTTTTTTCAGAGGCTGCGTTGTCCACCTGATCCAGGTATGAGTCGGTGATGATGGAGAGCCCCTTGGTTATCAGGTCATCATGTACATCCCGCTGCCGTTCAAGTTCCTGCTCTTCGCGAAACTGTTCCGGTAGCCCGCCTTCCATCTGACGAAAGCGGATGTCATGCAGCTTTGCTGCATAGACGTGGGCTGCTGTGATACTGCTGCCGAAATGACTGGCTAGCTCCACTGCCTCTATAGTCCCATGGTTGGAGTGATCTGAAGAGTCCACTGCCAGCAGTATGGAACTGTATTCTGGCAGAGTGTCAGGTTCATTAGTGTGGTTTGGAATTGTGGTCATAGGTTCCATACTAGGGTGTTCCACTTAACGTTAGTCAGAAAGGGGCGAGTACAGTGATCAGCTGCAACTCGCCCCTGGACGTCAACTAATAGAGAGAATCATGTACTCAACCAGAATCCTATAATTGCACTGATGACAATGGCATTGATTATTCCGCCCACCAGAGCGAGGTAATCCAGTGGTGTCATCTGTTTTAACCATTCTGGCTTTTTCATTGATTCACTCTGCATGGGTTACTTGAAGGTAAAGTTCACTGTTGCAGCGGCGCCGGCCTTTACTTCCACCTTCGCCTTTTGATTTTTCAGAAAACCATGCCAGGCCTTGATCTTGTATTTGCCAGGGGGCACATTGTCGATAGTGTAGGTGCCGTCCTCTTTTACCACTGCGAAGTATGGGTTCTTAGCTACGAATACGAAGCCGTGCATAAAGTCATGGGCATCACACTCCACCTTCATTGCCGGGCCTTTCTTCATCTTTACCGTTTTGTTTACTGTTCCGGGCTCTGGCTGGCTGACGTTGAAGATGGTTTTCTTTGGACCTTTGAAGCTGCCGGTAAACAGTTCATAGGTATGGATGTTGTGCAGGATCGGATCCTGATTGATTGCTGCCACCTTGTGTTTGTTTTTCATTACCTGCAGGAAGGGCTTGAACTCACAACCCTTCTGGTCGATGGTGGCGTCGCCCACATCCGCGGGGAAGGCCTTGCCTTTCTTTACTTTATCCAGGTAGACCACCGTGTCCAACAGGGCTCCATCTTTTACCCGTACATAATCAATTTCACGGTTACCCGTGCCGCATACCTTGTTGTCCTTGGCAATTGCGTAGGTCTTGGGCTCGAGATCGGTGCCAGCAAATGCAACCTTGCCGGTAATGCTGCCGCCGTTGCTGACAGCCACCTCTTTGTAGGCCGCGGCCTGGCTTAGCAGGGGCAGGGCGCAGAGGCCGACGATACTGAGTGACGTAAGCAGTCTCTTCATTTGATGTTTCTCCTGTTGAATATTCGCATAGTGTTGACAGACCTTAGGCCGCCCGCATGGGTCGATCCTGTTGGGGTGGTTCCGGTTTAAGCAACTCTTCCAGTATTTCGATAGCAACGCTGCGCTTCAGACTGTCTGGCGCCTGGTCTATATGGGATAGGAGTTTTTCACTGCA
Organism: Chromatiales bacterium; assembly: GCA_028278145.1. Classification (GTDB taxonomy): domain Bacteria; phylum Pseudomonadota; class Gammaproteobacteria; order Chromatiales; family Chromatiaceae; genus JAAGZL01. The sequence continues at coordinate 56,169 of JANQEV010000043.1, forward strand.
TATCGATGTGTCGAAGGAACGCAGGATGGTCCCTATTGTTCTGGCCTCTTCACCGCTGCCATTGAATACGCTGGCTATGATCTGTCCGACCGCGTCATTGGCTAAGTTTTGCTTGTGCTCTTGGCTGACTATGCGGGCGAGGCCTTTTGTTGCGGCAACACGTACCCCAATATCTTCATCGTTAAGGGTGTCCATGATGGCATGGGCGATCTCCAATGCAGATACATCCTGTACCACCATGTGATCTGCGTCGGCGGGATTTGCACCCTCTGTGGCCAGTCTGGCCAGGGCATCAATTACTTCGATGCGTACGTTGGATGTCTGCTCTTTCAGCGCCTCTATCAACGGTACGGTGGCGGCACGGTTACCCAGGTTTCCCAGAGCCCGGGCGCAGATGGAGCGTTGATCTGCTTCACCTATGGAGAGTTGAGTGATCAAGGTACCAACGGCATCCATCAGATCTGTTGTTTGTGGGGCAGATAGTGCAGTTTCGGAGATGGATTCTGCGGCTTCCCGACGTAGGATTGCATCCTCATCATTCAAGGCCCAGATCAGGGTGTCTATGGCTGGTTTTTCAGTGTGCCCGGCAAGAACCCGCGCTCCAAGGCGTCGTACATCTTGTTCCACATTAATCTTGCGGTTGGAACGCATGCGCTTCATGATCTCCTTGTTTGCTTCAACCACCTCCAGGTATTCCATGGTCTCTGCATCCAGTTCCAGCTCTTCCTTTGTGTCACCCCGGTTCAGAATCACCTCTACGTTGTCCATGGCAATAGCATCTAAGGTGGATACGGCAGATTTAACCTCGCCTTCCTGGACTATGCGTGCAGGAGTCTCGGGTAGGACGATGGCCTCGGTAAGAGATTCAGGCAAGGGTTCAGTATCAGTGGTGGGAAGCTCTGTAGTGCTATCCTGGGGTTTAGATTCCAGTTCGGTTGGGGGCGCCACTTGTACCCTAGCTGTTGTAGATGACTGTTCATCATCCTGGCTGGCGTCTTGATTGGGCGCAGTTTCTGTCGTCTGGTCTATTTCTGGTGCAAGTTCGATCTCACCTCTCACCGCCGCTATCACTATATCCAGTGGAGTTGGGCTTTCTGCTTCTGTTTGTGTCTGGTCGCCGGAATTTGCAAAGGCCATCAATGCGGTGAGTGCAGCCAGTCGTACGGGTTGTTCCCGGTCACCCACTGCCTGGGTGATCTGGTCTAATATCCCTGCATCGTAATGCCCGATCTTCCCAAGGGCCAATGCAGCTTCGCGTCTCACCATGGAGTATTTAGAGTGGTCGCCCAGGATGCGGGTCAGTCCTGGTATGGCTGCCGGGTCGCCATTGTCACCCAGTAGGGTGCAGGCGGCGCTTGCGCAATTGAAATCCTTCTCGTCCAGGCTGGCCAGCACTGGTCTTAGTGACTCCCTGGTTAGAGGAGTGGTGGCTACGGTTTCGCACATGGCGTTGAACAGGGCGGCTCGTACCTCACTACTGGGGTCGGTAAGCATAGGCAGTAATTGCTGCTGTAGCTCTTCTGAGCCAGAGGAGTTTTCAATCATTACTGCAACTGCTTTTATGACGGCTTTACGTACCTCCTGTTCCGGATCCCGTAGTAGCAGAATCAATGCTTTAAGGTATTGTTTTGCCCCCTGCTTGGCCAATGCCATGGCCGCTTCGGTGCGAACCTCAGGTTTCATATCCTGGAGTGCCCGGCCCAGGGCAGATGTGGCATCGGCGGAGTGTATCTTTCCCAATGCCTTGGCTGCACGACGCCTGCTCTTTGGCCAACTATTTTGATCCTTCAGACGGGTGATAATAGCCTCGATGCCACGGCCAGGGATCTGGGCCAATGCCGTTAGAATTTCATTTTCTATATCTTGCTGCTCTTCGTCTTCCAGGATGGAGACCAGGGTATCTACGGCCCTTTCCTCGCCGCAACGTCCCAGTCCTTTTACTGCTTCACGTTGTACATCCCACCAGGAATCCCAGTCATCATCCCACTCCAGCCCCTCTGGTCGCTCTGCAGCTACCTTTAAGAGTGCATCCATTGCTTCGTTGCCTCCAATCTTGTTCAGGGATTCCACTACAACGGTACACACTTCGCCACTATTGTCGTTCTGAAGGGATTCAATCAGGCTGGGTATGGCCTGTTTGCTTCCTATGTTGCCCAGGGCTGTGGCCGAATCTACACACACATCTATGTCCTCGTCCCGCAGGTGTTCGATCAATGGTTCGATGGCAGATTCGTCTTCAAGCGCACCAAGCGCCCGTGCTGCATAACAGCGGTCTACCTCGTCTCCGGTCTGAAGTAGTTGGCATAGTGTGCTTAGGGTTTGTGATTGTTGTGTCATTCAAGATTCCTGCATTTACAAACTGAACTAAATCAGTAATAGCAATAAATGTACCAAGCGTTGATGAGCAAACTTTTAGCAGAGCGACAGAAATAATTGTGTTGCTGGCAGTGGTGGAAGGTTGGGGCGATCTATGGGGATAAGACTGAAACCAGGGGATTTTCTCCATCTATGGACGCTACCCGTAGTGAGATCTGGTGCTGGTTGTAGCAACAGCCTGGTTCTGAATTCCGAGAGGTTTGCAAGCAGGTATTGAACAAAACAAACCATAGGAAAGTGCATGGTGAAAGATTCGTTCATTTTTTCCCGCTGTAGGCGCCTTATCTATGGGTGATATTGTCCAGGTGCTTTCTGGATCTACCGGCATGAATACCACTTACCTTCAATGGATTGGCTTATGCAGGACGCTTGATTAAACCTTCAATCACAGCCTGGGTCTGGATGGGAATCCTGTGGCCCGGTTTTTGCAACGGATCCCGGATTGAATGTGGATGCGGGTATGTGCGGCAGGAGAAGACATGGCAGAGAAACATGATGAACAGCAGGACCAGCAACAGGAGTCAGGAGCGGTGACCTGGGGGCCAAAACTGTTTCTTGGAGCTGTTGTAGTGGTGCTCCTGTTCTTCTACTGGTTGCTTATCTATTCGGGTGGCGTGGAATTGCATCATGGTTAAGTTAGGGGATAGGAATGGATAACAATAATGAGATGAGTACTGCCGCCACCATGCTGGCTACGGTGCTGGCCTTTGTATTGGCTCTCCTGGCGTTTTACGGGTTGGATCATTTCTTCATGAGTATTCAGGGTTTACCACTGAACCTGGATCTGACCCCTGCGGGTTGATCAGGTGACAGGGGAGTTGAGTTGTTATGAGTAATAACAGTATGCAGACAGCCAGTTGTAGCAGACTCCTGTTATGGTTTTCACTTTTTGTGGCACTGCTATTTGGATCGGGCGGTATGAACCTGGTTTACGCCGCTGATACAGGAGTTGCATCCAGTAGCCTGCAGGAGCGCATAGCCCCGGTTGGACGGGTTCAGGTGGATGGGCAGGAGCCGATTCCGCAAGCTGCTGTATCCAAAGTCAGGGGTGAAAAGCCAGAACTGATCGTTGCGCCAAGACCAAGCCGTGGTGACTATCCCGATATCGGGATCAGTAGCCGGGCTGTGGTGTGGGTACTGGCACAGATGCATCTGTTCTTCGGCGCGCTGGTATTGGCAGTACCCTTGTTTGTACTGGTGATCGAGTTTATGGGCTTCAAGACCGGGGATGAGCGCTACGATGTCATGGCCCATGAGTTCATGAAGATCAGCCTCACCGGCTTCTCCATTACCGCTATATTTGGCGGTTCCCTGGCCCTGGCGCTGTTTGTACTCTATCCAGATTTCATGGGTTATATGATGCATGTGTTCGGCGCCCAGTGGCTGGTGTATGCCGGGCTGTTTTTCCTGGAGAGCTTTTTTCTCTACACCTACTATTACGGCTGGAACGCCATGCGTTACGGCAATCTTAAATGGGTACACCTGACCCTGGGCTTGCTGCTGAATGCCTCCGGTATGACCATCATGGTGCTGGCCAACTCCTGGGCCACCTTCATGATGGCACCTTCCGGGGTCAATGAGGTGGGAGCGGTTATTGGGAATATCTGGGAGATAATGAAGGGTCCCCTGTGGAACCCCATCAACCTGCACCGGTTTATCGCCAATATCGCCTTCGGTGGCGCAGTGGTTGGTGCCTATGCGGCGTTCAAGTTTCTCAGCACCAGAGATCCCGAGAAGCGGGCCCACTACGACTGGATGGGTTATACCTCCAACTTCATCGGCATCCTAGCCTTTTTGCCCCTGCCGTTCGCCGGTTACTGGCTGATGGCTGAGGTCTATGCCTATTCCCAGCAGATGGGCATTACCGCCATGGGCGGCATCCTGGCCTGGCTGTTTATCGTGCAGGCGGTGCTTATCGGCACCATCCTGCTGGCAGGTAATTTCTATCTCTGGTCTGGCATGTCACGCACCGAAGGCTCGGTGCGCTATCAGCCACTGATCAAGTACATCGCCTTTGTGCTGGTGATCTGCTTCCTGACCTGGGTAACACCCCATACCCTGATCCTGTCTGCATCAGAGATCGCTGAGCTGGGTGGTAGCCACCACCATGTGCTGGGTCCTCTGGGGATCATGCCGGCCAAGAATATTGCGGTGAACCTGATGCTGATTGCCACCTTCCTGTCATTTCAGCTCTATCGTCGTTCCGACAAGGTGGCTACGGTTTCCTGGGCCAGGGCTGGCAATGCGCTGCTGGTTGCCATCTACGTGGTGGCCATGGTGAACATCATCTTCCTGGGGGTTTATTACGGCTACTTCACCAACACCGTGTATAAGGTCGGCTCTTCGGTGGCACAGGTTGGTTCCACCCTGGTGGTGATCGTTGCCGGTATTGTTATCGACTCCCTGATGTTCAAGAATGCCAAGACCCTGCCTTCCCATTGGGGCAAGATTCCGGACCGTTCCCAGTATGCCCTGTTTGCCCTGCCTATCGCCTTTACCTGGCTGATGGGCCTGATGGGTTATGTGCGTTCATCAGTAAAGACCCATTGGCATGTCTATACGGTTATGAAGGACAACTCGCCGGACAACTTTATCCCCACCATCGGCTATGCCGGTAACATGATCACCATAGTGACTGTACTCTTTCTGCTGTTCGTACTGTTCATGTTCTGGATTGCCAACCTCAGTGCCACCAAACAGCCCAAGCCGGTTGCTATATCTGAAGGGGGTGTGGCATGAGTGATGTATCAACTGCCGGCATCCTGGCCAAAACCATAGGCTTCAGTCTGCTCCTGACCCTGGTGTTTACCCTGACGACTCTATTGCTGCCACAGGTTGAGGGGGAGGCGCCGGTGGAACAGGAGGTGGATCTATCATCCATGACCATGGATGACTTCGTGGTTCTGGGTGAGGATCTGTTCAACAAAAAAGGTACCTGCATCCTGTGTCATAAGCCACCGCCCCTGGGGCGCGCCCCTGATGTGCAAGGGATGAACATGGAGGCTGTTACTAAAGAGCGTCTGGCGGATGCTCGCTATAAAGGGGTGGCCAAGGATGTGGAGTCCTACCTGCGCGAATCCATGGTGGATCCAGGCAAGTATGTGGTTGCCGGCTGGGGCAAGAAGGGGACCAACGATACCGTGTCGCCCATGCCGGCCATAGACAAGGCGCCGATTCAGCTCTCCACTATGGAGATGGATGCCATCATTGCCTACCTGCAGGCCAAGGATGGGATTGAAGTGACGGTGAAATTGCCAACCCCCGAGGCTGCTGCAGAGGTAACTGCCGCAGCCCCGGCTTCTGCTCCAGCAGCCACGGCATCGGCGGCAACCGTAGATGAGGCCCTGGCCAAGTATGCCTGTGCCGCCTGCCACTCCATGACCAGCAAAGATGTACTGGTGGGTCCTGGGTTATCGGATGTGGGAGCTCGCCTGAGCATGGAAGAGATCAGGCAGAGCATCATTGATCCCAATGCAGTGATTGCCGAGGGTTTCCAGCCCGCTATGCCTGCTGACCTTGCAGCCAAGATGACCGTGAAGGAGCTGGAGATGGTCGTGAAGTACCTGGCGGAGAAGAAACAGTGAAGAACTTCAAGATTCCCGCATTTTGGCAAGCAGTAGTTGTCACCATACTCGCCTATCTGGTATTCGATAATAAACTGCCCTGGGGCGAATACGCCCTGTTCCCACCGGTAATGCCCAAGACCCTGCTGGTGCAGTACATGATCATTACCATCATCGGCGTGCTGCTCTATTTTGCCTTCGATGATGAGAGATGGGCCGAGTTCAAGGCGCCGATACTCGCCACCTTGCGGGAAGACAACCGGGCCGCAGTGCGGTGGGGTTTATTGATTGTTATTCCAGCCATAGTTGGTTACACCACCTATGGTCTGGTAAAGCCATCCCTGGAGGCCCCGGTGGAACTACGTCAGGTGCACCCGGCGCCACCGGCCTCGGTCAAGGCATACAACAAGAGTTTCGATCTGGCCACCCTGGAGAATCCGGTACGCCAGGAGATCCTGGCTACCATGCAGAAAGATAAGAAAGCAGGCTGGGAAAAGTACAGTGCAGCGGTGATGGCCGGACGGGATGTCTACTATCAGAACTGTTTCTACTGTCATGGTGACCTGCTGGATGGGCAGGGTCATTATGGCCATGGTTTTAATCCGCAGCCGATCAATTTTATGGATCCAACTATTATTCCACAGCTACAGGAGTCTTTTCTGTTCTGGCGTATCGCCACCGGTGGTCCCGGTCTGCCCAAGGAGGGTACGCCCTGGAACTCCGCTATGCCGGTGTGGCATGAGATGCTGTCGGAGAATGATATCTGGAACGTTATTACTTTTATCTTTGACTATAACGAACAGGTCCCGCGGATCTGGGATCCGCAAGTATCCAAGGCAGTCACCGGGATAAAGGATGAAGTGCTGGCCAGACGTAAGCAGATGAGCGGCAAGGATCTCTACAAACTGCGCTGCGAGGTGTGCCATGGTGAGCAGGGCACGGGTGACGGCGTGGCCGCCGAACTGATGTATCCCAAGCCGCGTGATTTCAGCTTTGCTCTATTCAAATACAAGAGCTCACCCGGTACCCAGCTGCCTAGGGATGAGGATCTGTTCGATACCATCAAGTTCGGTCTTCCTGGTACAGGTATGCCCGGGTGGGGCAGCATAATGACGGATGAACAGATCAAAAGCCTGCTTCCGGTGATCAAGTCGTTTGATATTACCGTTGCTTGGCCCCCTGAGGATGCCGATGAGGATGAGGATGCATTCGATGATGATGGACGTTACAAGAAGACGGACTTCCGTTCTATCACAGATATTGAGCCCCTGGATGGGCAGGTGGCCTATTCAGAGGAGTCAGTGGCCAAGGGCAAGGAGGCGTTTCTCAAATCCTGCAAGGAGTGTCACGGAGCTGAAGGTCGCGGCAACATTGAGTCGGGTAAAAAGCTGGAGGATGACTGGGGTGGCCGCATCTGGCCGCGGGATCTGACCAAGCCCTGGACCTGGCGTGCAACCCAGTCGCGGAAAGTTCCTGAGAAGGAGCGGGATGCCACCATCAAGTCGATCTACTCCCGTCTCTCTATTGGTATCCCAGGCACCCCTATGCCGGCGCATCGGGCAGTGGAGGAGGGTAACAAGGATCCGGTGAGCCTGGAGGACCGTTGGCATATTGCTAACTATGTCTACAGCCTGCGCAGTGCCACGGTACAACCGCAGGATGGGCCTGTGGTTAGTGGAATGAAGATCGAGGGTGGACTGCCTGCTGCGTTGGATGATGAGCGTTGGACTAAAGCACCAGCAGTTACCCTGCATCTGGTTCCAAATATCATCAAGGAGGAACGCCTGTTCACACCATTGAATGATGCTGTGACCGTACGTACCCTCTACAACAAGAGTGAGATAGCGTTTCTGTTGGAAGTGGCTGACCGCACCAAGAGCCTGCCGGGTGATAAGTATTTCACCTCTCTTCAGGATGAGAACAAGAAGATGTATCCGGATGCTGTGGCAATCCAGTTCCCGAAACAGGATGCCTATGTCAGCTCACCGGTAGTGGAGAAGCCTCTCTATCGCCATGGTGATGCCAAGCACAAGACCACCATCTGGTATTGGAATGCAGGTAGTGTTGAGCCCAAGAAAGATGCCGCGGGCATGCTGCTGGAGGGTTCAGGCCCTGATAAGAAACTGACTCCACGTGCGAATGATACCAGCCTGGCCAGCATGGGAGAGTGGAAGGATGGCAAGTGGCGGGTGTTGATGAAGCGGCCCCGCAATGGTGGTGCCAGCGGCGATATCTCCTTTGAGGAAGGGCAGTTTATCCCCATCTCTTTTGCCAACTGGGATGGCAGCAACGGCGAGGTTGGTGCCAAGCATACCTTGACCACCTGGTACTGGCTGGTACTACCACCAGAGCTTGATGTTATGAAGGTGTATGGCATACCACTGGGTATAGCTATCCTGGTGTTCCTGGCCGGCCTGTTGCTGGTGAATTCACAGCGACGTAAAGAGAGGCTTTAGTCTTTATCTATTTGTAAACACAAAAAACCGCAAAGAACGCGAAGGACGCAAAGTAGATGAATTGATTTAACTATTCTTGGTGCTCTTTGCGACCTTTGCGGTTAAATGTGTTTTATTAACTGACACCAGTTACTGAAAGTTCATGAGGGTATTGATATTGCATAACACTGTTGTCGTTATACTGCTTTTTCTATTGACCCTTCCCACAGGCGTACAGGCGTCCTCTGAGGCAACGGCACAGAGAAGGGATAAGATGCTGGAAACTGTGCCGGCACCACCCGGAGGTGACTTTACCTTGCAGTCCAGCAAGGGACCTGTCTCACTACAGGATTTCCGTGGCAAGGTGGTGCTGCTCTATTTTGGCTATACCAGATGTCCGGACATCTGTCCCACATCACTCGCTATTATGGTTCAGGCCCTGAATGGATTAAGCGCTGCAGAACTGAAGCTTGTGCAGCCTATTTTTATCAGTGTTGATCCAACCCATGATACGCCCGATGGCCTGACCGAGTATGCTGAGTATTTTCATTCCAGCATGATTGGTGTTACCGGATCAGAAAAGGAGACAGCCGATGTGGCGGCGTTGTATGGTGCTAAATACTATGAGGTAGCACTGAAAGGGTCAGCCTTTGGTTATGCGGTCAACCACTCATCAGCAGTCTATCTGATTACACCAGATGGTACTTTACGTTTTATCTTTCCCCATGCCACCCCATCTTCTGTGGTCCTGGAGGCGATCAAATATGTCTTGGCTGGAAACTGAGTATTCCGGTCAACAACATCGGTATATATCCCTCCACTGATTCATCACCCTAAACCCTCACTCTTTCCTCTATTGAGTGAATAAAACAGTCATACCTCAAACGTGGTAGGGAATGAATTATTCAATTCTTCATGAAAATCTCAATTGACTCAGATCAATAACCATTTTCTAACGTCCAGTAAATAAAAGGAAAAAGCCACGCCAGAAAAGTTGGCTTGATATATGCAGTTTGTAGCCCATCCAGTGCGTAGGTATCTGTTTTGTATGCCTGCGAACTGAGTTCTCTTTAAAGACGGTTTTTGAAGAGTCGGAACACCAAAATTTAAGTAAAACTGAACTTGGAGGATATCCAATGGGTGTACGAGTCGCGACAGGGCGTTCCATTCTCGCCGCCGTTGTGGGGCTAGGAGTGGCATTTAGCGCTCAAGCGGGCAAGTATCCGGACATCGGACCATTGCCCCAACTGAAAATAAACAAGGCTAAAGCGGAGTTGGGCAAACGCCTGTTCTTCGATAAACGTCTATCTGGTGATGCAGCTATCTCCTGCTCCACCTGTCATGATCCAATGAAAGGCTATGCGCATCCTGATGCGCTCTCACCAGGCTATCCTGGTAACGGCCATTTCCGAAATGCTCAGACCGTAATCAATGCCGCACATAAGAAGGTGTGGAATCACGACGGTCGTATCGGTACCAACCTGAACGATATGACCCGTGAGATGCTTACGGAAGATTACATCATGAACATGGATATGCGGATCATGCAGGAACGCGTCAAGCAGGATCCCAAGTATGTGAAGATGTTCAAGGATGCCGGTTATGGTGAGCCATCCAACGGTTCTGTACGTAAAGCTATACCTGAGTATCTGAAAACCCTGACTTCACGCAATTCTCCCTTCGATAAAGGCAAGATGTCAGCATCCGCCAAAAAGGGTATGGCTGTGTTCAAGGGTAAGGGCGGCTGCATACAGTGCCATAATGGCCCGCTGCTGTCTGATCAGAAGCCGCATAACACCGGCGTACAGGAAAACTTTGATGTATTCCTGGACCCGAATAACCATCAGGCCTTTATCGCTTTCACCATGTTCCAGGGTATCCCTGATTACATGGGCCTGAAGCGTGATCCTGGCTATTACAACGTAACTCTGGTCGATGAGGATATGGGTAAGTTCATAACCCCAAGCCTGAGGGAGCTCAAGTACACGGCACCTTACATGCATAACGGCATGATCAAGACTCTGGCCGATGTAGTTGAGTTCTACAACCAGGGTGGTGGTAAAGACAGCCGAAAGAGCAAGCTGTTGAAACCGCTGGGTCTCTCTGCTGCAGAGAAAAAAGACCTGGTGGCCTTCCTGAATGCGCTGTCCGGTGATCAACTCACCAGTGATATGCATGTGTGGAAGGGTAAATATCCTGCCGAATATCCAGTCATTGCCGACTGGAAGAACGTCAAAAACTAACGTCGAGGAGACAGCCATGAAGAAGGTAACAAAACTTCGTTCTACCGTGTTGGCTGCTGCCATCACGACAACATTTACACTCGGCGTCGTCGGTCAGGCAACCGCTGGTCCGGCACCATTGGCGCCACTGGATTCAATCAAAGTGCCGATTCCACCGGACAACAAGCTGACCCCGGCCAAGGTTGAATTGGGCAAGCTGTTGTTCTTTGATGCCCGCATCGGTGGTGATGCATCCACCGGTTGTTCCACCTGTCACGAGCCTGATCAGGGCTGGGCCTGGGCCGAGGACTTCTCCCGCGGCTATCCGGGTACCGTGCACTGGCGCAACAGTCAGACTGTAATCAACAGTGCTTTCTATCCACGTCAGTTCTGGGCCGGTTCCGCCTCTTCCAATGAGAAGCAGGCCAAGTCTGCTGCCAAGGGTGGTGTGGCCGGTAACGGTGAGAGTGACATCATGGAAGCACGCCTGGCGCTGATCCCTGAGTACGTGAAGCGCTTTAAAGAGGTATACGGGACCGAGTGGCCACTGATCTCAGATGTCTGGGGTGCCATCTCTGCCTTCGAACGTACCCTGAATACCGTGGGTAAGTATGAGGCTCCCCTGGATAAGTACCTTAAAGGTGACAAGTCAGCCCTGTCCAAACAGCAGCTGGCTGGTAAAGCTGTATTCGAGGGTAAAGGTGGCTGCATTCAGTGTCACAATGGTGCTCTGATCACCGACTCCGACTTCCACAACATCGGTGTACCACCGAACAAACGTTGGGAAGAGGATGGTCTGGCTCAGATTACCTTCCGCTTTGAGCAGTATGCCAAGGGCATGACCCAGGAGGGTTACCGCAAGGCCAAATCCGACTGGGGCTTCTACTACCGCAGTAAGAACAAGTGGGATAGAGGCAAGTTCCGTACTCCAAGCCTGCGTTATGTGAAATACACCGCGCCTTACATGCACAACGGTATCTTCTACACCCTGGAAGATGTGGTGGATTTCTATAACCGTGGTGGCAAGGATGAGGATGGGCGTACTACCCCATTCCCAGAGAATATGGATAAGCGCATCAAGCCTCTTGGTTTGAGCGATCAGGAGAAAGAGGATCTGGTTGCTTTCATTGAGTCCATGTCCGGTCCTGAGATCACCATGAAGAAGCCGGCTATGCCGCCTTATGCACCTCTGTTCACCAAGGCCCAGCTTCAGGCCGCACAGGAGGCTAAGTGATGACTGATTTAAAGAAGAAAGACGAAACTGCGGCCGAGCATGGTAAGTGCATGCTGAACCGCCGGCAGTTCCTGATGTATAGCGGTACCGCAGCTGCAGCTGTAAGTACCATCTCCGTCAGCCTGTTCCCGGGTGAAGCCCAGGCCAAGGCGCGGGTGGTTGGATATCCACGCAAGAAGATCGGCCAGTTGAGCAAACTGGTGGATAACAAGCCCATGGATTTCAACTATCCGGATGATGGTCCTAACTCCCAGTGCATGCTGGTGAAGATGGACGGCGCCAAGGCCGGTGGTGGTATTGGTCCCAAACGGGACGTGGTGGCATTTAGCTATCTCTGTACTCACCAGGGTGGTTTTATGAACGGCCAGTACAAGGCCGTGGGAGAGCACCGCGTGCTGGGTCAATGCCCACTGCATCTCTCCACTTACGACCTGACCCGTCACGGCATTATTGTTTCCGGACAGGCCTACCAGAGTATCCCTCAGGTACTCCTGGAACTGGACGGCGATGATATCTATGCCGTTGGTGTAATGGGGCTGCTGTTTGGCCGTAACGAAAACCTGATTGAATCCTAGGAGGAGACACGACATGGCAACAAAATATTATCTCCCCGAGGACAAAACTCCGCTGCCTCCCAAGAATGCGGACGTCCTTACAACCTGCTGCGACTACTGTATCGTCGCCTGCGGATATAAAGTTTACCGCTGGCCGGTGGGTACTCCTGACGGTGGCCCCATGGCTTCCCAGAATGCATTTGGTGTGGATTTTCCATCCGGTCCTATGCAGGCCTGGGTAGCACCCACCCAGTACAACGTGGTGATGCACAAGGGTAAACCGCATAATGTGGTAGTTATCCCGGACAAGGATGCCAAGGCAGTAAATTTCGCCGGTGACTCCTCTATCCGTGGTGGCACCATTGCCCAGAAATGCTACAACCCGGACAAGCCTACCCATGACCGTCTGATGTCGCCGATGATCCGTATCAACGGCACGCTGCAACCGGTAAGCTGGGATATGGCACTGGATGTGGCAGCAGACTTGATCAAACATACGATTAAGAAGCATGGTGCCAATGCCTATGGCATGAAACAGTACTCCTATCAGTTTGTGGAGAACACCTACGCCTGTTCCAAGTTCTCCAAGGGATCTATCGATACCGCGAACTGGACCATGCACGATACTCCGGCGAATGTAACCTCAACCCCGGGTTTCCGGGATGCAGGTTTCGACAACTTCGGTCCCGCCTACAAGGACTGGGGTGATGCCGATACCCTGATGATCTGTGGTACTGATCCGTACGAGACCAAGACCATGATCTTCAACCAGTTCATCAAGCCAGCCATTGATCGCGGCATGAAGACCATCTGGTTGAACGTGCGTGAAACCGCAGGTATCGCCTATGCCAAGAGCAAGGGTAACGCCCTGTTTATCCAACTCGATCCTGGTACCGATACGCCTGTCATGGGCGCCATCGCCCGCGTTATTATGGAGAAGGGTTGGGAAGACAAGGAGTGGATCAAGAACTGGGTCAACGACAAGTGGGGTTCCAGCTCCGGCTTCGGTCAGGGTACCCGTAACACTCCATGGCAGTGGCGTACCACCTGGGGCAAGTTCCAGACCAAGGGCTATGAGGACTACAAGAAGTGGAACCTCAAGCAGAAGGAACATGACCCAGAGGTAGCAGCCAAGATTGCCAACATCCCGGTTGAGCAGATCTATCAGGCAGCCGAGTGGCTGGCCAAGCCCAAGGCTGATGGTAGCCGGGTAAAGGCCTCTCTGGGTATCGAGAAAGGCTTCTACTGGTCCAACAACACCGGTATCACCAACGCGGTAAGTTCCCTGGCCACCATATGTGGTGCCGGGGGACGTCCGGGTTGGTGTTACCGGTGTTGTTGGGCCAGGAGAAGCCTTTCTCGATACCCAGGGAGGCCTTTACCCGGCTACCAT
>JANQEV010000044.1 GCA_028278145.1 Chromatiales bacterium
GGAACCTCTGATCAATTCGCTGATGAACCGAGTTTGTGTTCAAATGGCGATGATCGCAAGGCGTGGTGCGCAGGCCGCATGCCATAGCTATACGGCAAGCGCCGCAACACAGCGAGCGCGCCATTTGGCGCAAACCCATATGGGACGCGTCTTTGCGCCAGATCTGCTGTGTTGGCTTGCTTGCCAAGGACTAAGGTCATTCGCTGCACAAGCCGCCTTGCATCTCAAGACGCAAAGGCAGCGTCTCGGCCATCATGGAATTAATCAGAGGTTCCCTAGTTATGGAAACAATCATTGAAAGAGATTTTTGTATCAGACACCCCGGGAAGATCATTCGCTTATTTGGCTTGGATATCTACTTGGGGCTTCTATTCAACAAAGAAAAATCCCTGCTGGAACGCCTAACTGACAAGTACGCTTCAGAAGGTGTCCCACTGCCGGGCCCAGTTGGTAATGCATACAAACTCTCTGCGCTGATTGAATTTCGCGTGGCTCGCATCTACAAACGTATGGCAGAACTGTTCAAGTCTTCCGCAGCTGCCCACTCCCTGTTTGAGGACCTGTACAATGAAGAGATGGAGCATGGTCGACTGATGCTGCTCTGTTATTACACGGTAGAACTGACACCAACAATAGAGTTCATCCCCAGCGTGCGAGATCCAGAAATCAGAAATACCCTGCAAGACCTGAAGGCCCTGGAACGCAGAGTCCACACCTTTTCTTTGGACAAAGCCCTGGATACCACAAAGGAGCTGGAGCTAGGCGAAGTCAATATCATCTTTGGCAAGCTACTGAGCCAAGTTAACCAGGAACAGAGCGATCTGTTTATTGAGCAATTCAAACAGGTGGAGAATCACAGTGAATCTGTACCCAGGCGCATCCAGGAACTAAGACAAAATGCAGCCGTAACCTAACTGTCTTAATCTCCTGTTATCCTTTGATAACCGCCAGTCAGAATCAGACGCTCAACCACATATCGAACCCACGAATATGGACCAGGAAGAAAAGCAAACGAATCTTGAAAGGATTGCAGGAGAAATCAGAGAGCTGGCTGAACCCATGAACCTAACAGAGCTGGAAGCCAAGGGTGTAATAACCAAAGATGGTGACTGGTACCGGGTCCACAGTTTCGAAGCCCTACCCAGGAATGCCAGCAACCGCATCGCCCAATTAGAGCAAGATGATGAAGGAATCAAGGTAAAGTTCCTTGATCCAACTCAATTTGAATCCGTGGTAAAGAATCTCGACAAGCACGGCCTGTAAGCAACCATCTGATGATCAAGTAGTATCATTGACAATAAGATAATTGTTACCCACCACCCTAAAAGCAATACCTTTTAGACTGAGGATGACCCTACAATGAACAAGCATACTCTTTTGGCAGTAATTGCAGTTTTCTTGGCCTGGTCTGTCATGGACTTTGTTATCCATGGTGTACTGCTGCAATCGACCTATGAAGCCACTGCAAACCTGTGGCGCCCCATGGAAGAGATGAAGATGGGACTCATGTATCTGGTGACCCTGCTCTTTACCAGCTGTTTCGTACTGATTTATGCATTGTTGATTTCAGATAAATCCATGGCTAGCGGCATCAAATTTGGAATCCTGTTTGGTCTGAGTATCGGGATATCCATGGGTTTCGGCTCCTACTCATATATGCCGATCCCCTACACCCTGGCTTTCACCTGGTTTGCCGGCAGTCTGGTTGAATCCATCGTAGCTGGCGCCATTGTCGGTGCCATAGTCAAATCATAAATAAGTACTGTTTCTCTTAATGCAAAAGGCCCGGCTTCATCCGGGCCTTTTCATGCTTAACATAATCGTCCTGTTACCAGTTCTCAGCCAGCAGTTCAAAGTGGGCCTGTGGATGGATACAAGCAGGACAACGTTCCGGAGCTTCATCCCCTTCGTGTAGATAGCCACAATTTCGACAACGCCACACCACCTTGCCATCGCGTTTGAACACCCTACCAGCATGGAGGTTTTCCGCCAGATCACGGTAGCGTTTCTCATGCTGTTTTTCTGCCACGGAGATAGCCTCAAATGCCTCAGCTACCTCTGCAAACCCCTCTTCCCGGGCAACCTTTGCAAAACCTGGGTACATTTCTGTCCACTCATGCTCTTCACCTGCAGCAGCATGAAGAAGATTATCCATGGTGCTTCCGATAACTCCCGCTGAAAAGGTTTCTGTTATCTCTACCTCACCACCCTCCAGGAATTTAAAAAATCTTTTTGCATGCTCCTTTTCCTGGTTGGCGGTCTCCTCAAAGATATGGGAGATCTGAACCAAACCCTCTTTTCTGGCAGCTGCCGCAAAATATGTATACCTGTTTCTTGCCTGAGATTCACCGGCAAAAGCAGCCAAAAGGTTTTTTTCAGTCTTAGTGCCTTTAATGCTATTGGTCATTTGTTCCTTCCTCTGCTTGTAGATATTGAACTTTTATAGGTGTAACACTACAACGCAGAACGAAGAAAAGGGAATGACCAAAATCATTAAAGCCACCATTATTAGGCAGCCTTAATTTCTCTGGATATGGCTTCCAATAAATCAAAAAACTTACCTATGGTGTAAATAGACGGCTTCAATCATCCTGCCAGTAATGCTCTGTGGTTACATGTCCAGGTTTTCGTCGCAGATTCTTCATCAAACCGCGCTCATTGAGTACTTCCTTGGACTCCTTGATCATTCCAGGATTTCCACAGATCATCACCTGGGAACTATCCGGATTCAGTTTCAGCCCAGCTTTCTGTTCCAATGAACCATCTTTTATGGCATCAGGTATGCGACCGGTCATGGCAAAATCGGTTTCATGCCTGGTAACAAATGGCACCATGGTAAATTTTTCTGGTTCCCGCACACTAAACTCAGCAATAGTCTCTTGGTAATTAAGATCGCTGGCATGACGAACGCCATGCACCAGCACGATCCTGGAGAATCGTTCCCACGGGGTATCTGTTTTAAGAATGGATATAAATGGCCCTATTGCTGTTCCGGTAGCCATCAACCAGAGATGTTCTGCCTCTGGCACCTCATCCAGCGTAAAGGTTCCAGATGCCTCTGGCGCAACCAGTATATCGTCCCCATCCTGCAATTTACTCAACCTGCTGGTAAAGTCACCGTTGGGAACGGTGTTAAAGTAAAACTCCAGCATCTGTTCCGAGGGCGAATTCACCATGGAGTATGGCCTGGTAATCAGTTCACCATCTATATTCAATGCCAGCTTGGTAAACTGCCCGGCCCGAAATGGCTCAATATCTGCTTCCACATGTAAAACGAAAAGCTCTCCTGTATGCCGGACATTATCCACTACCCGGCCTTCAACCCATTCACGCATAACAACACCTACTGTAACTACTAAACAAAATAACTCTTTAGGTTCCCAGGGCCTGGATGGTCCAACCCACGCCTGATGGTTCTGTCTCCGGATGATGCTTACTCACCAATCCATTTATCTCATCTACCCGGTGTTTGGGGACATCCACCATCAACAGGATTTCACCCCGGGCCAGTGCTCCCTTTGCTTCATTAAGATGTGCATGGGGTATCTTGGTGGCAAATATCTCACCCAGGAAAAACGTGACCACCATTACAACTGCAGCCACAACCGTCCATAGATACAGACCCCAGTAGAGAGTTAGCACCAATCCCAACAAAGCCACGGCGAAAATGGCAAGGTCACCGAACCAGAACACACGATCAAACAGCCACACCCTATCCCTTTTCTGATCTTTGGTCGCTGCCGGGAGTGAGCTAATATCGATATCCTCCCGTGCCATGGTATGTATCTGTGCCCTATCCACACCTACCTGCCCCAGTTCTGTCACTACGGTCTGTGCATGTTCCACATCTGGAGATAAAAAATAGACTCTTCTCAACATCATTGCCTCCTGACGATATAGCGCCCTACAAATAGATTCAGCATAAATATATAACCTAGTATTATACTTGGTTATTAGGAAAGCAAGCAGATTGACAAATAACACGGGCGTTAAATACGCCTCTAGATTTATTAATTTTATTTGTGTATCGATTATTTTTATGACTGTAGCTTTCCTGCTTATAGTGGACATGAGGCTCTATCCGTAGCTGGGCGACACTACTTTCATCATGCGACCTGTTAGTTCTTGTCTATGGTTGATGAGTTAGCGCCTCGCTCAACTATTACACAGCACCAGTCTGCTAATAGACAGTGTTCTATATATCGCTTCACACCCAGACAATCGGTAATAGTTATGGCTGACAAATCTGACATTGACGTACAAGAGACCAGAGAGTGGCTGGACGCCCTGGATGCAGTCCTGGAACATGCTGGGGTGGAACGCGCCCACTATCTGCTGGAGAGATTGATCGACAAGGCACGTCGTTCTGGGGCCTACCTCCCATTCAGTGCCAATACTGCCTATATCAATACCATACCTACTTCCGCAGAAGAGCGACATCCGGGTAACAACGCCATCGAACGGCGTATCAAGGCCATAGTGCGCTGGAACGCCATGGCCATGGTGGTCAAGGCCAATCGTAAATATGAAGGTCTGGGTGGACATATTGCCAGTTACGCCTCGGTTGCCACCCTGTTTGAGGTTGGCTTTAACCACTTCTTCCACGCCCCCAGTGGAGAGCATGGTGGTGATCTGGTGTTCTTCCAGGGACATTCTGCACCTGGCATCTACGCCCGGGCCTATGTGGAGCGGCGCCTGAACAAGGATCATCTGTATAAGTTCCGCCGGGAAGTGGAAGCAGGTGGTCTCTCCTCCTATCCCCACCCTTGGTTGATGCCTGACTTCTGGCAGTTCCCTACGGTATCCATGGGACTCAGTCCCCTGATTGCCATCTACCAGGCCCGCTTCATGAAGTATCTGCAGAACCGAGATTTCCTGCAGACCGAGGGTCGCAAGGTGTGGGCCTTTATGGGCGATGGTGAGATGGATGAACCAGAGGCATTGGGTGCCATATCCCTGGCTGCCAGAGAGCAGCTGGACAACCTGATATTCGTGGTGAACTGCAACCTGCAGCGCTTGGATGGGCCAGTACGCGGCAACGGCAAGATCATCCAGGAACTGGAGGCGGTGTTCCGTGGTGCTGGCTGGAATGTGATCAAGGTGGTTTGGGGATCATACTGGGATGCCCTACTGGCCCGGGACAAACAGGGGATACTGCAACGGCGTATGGAAGAGGCGGTGGATGGCGACTACCAGAACTACCAGGTACGGGGTGGCGCCTATACCAGGGAACACTTCTTTGGCAAATACCAGGAACTACTGGACATGGTAGCCAACATGAACGATGAGGATATCTGGCGCCTCAACCGTGGCGGGCATGACCCACACAAGGTGTATGCAGCCTATGCCGCTGCAGTTAAACACATAGGGCAACCCACGGTGATCTTGGCCAAGACCATAAAAGGCTATGGTATGGGTGAGGCCGGTGAAGGCCAGAACATGACCCACTCGCAGAAGAAGATGGGGGAAGAGGCCCTGAAGGCGTTCCGGGATCGTTTCAACATACCTATTTCCGATGACGAGATCTCGGAAGCACCATTCTACCGCCCAGACGAAGATAGTCCGGAGATTAAATACCTGCGTGAACGACGCGAAGCACTGGGCGGTTATCTGCCGGCCCGGCGTGGTGAAGCAGAACCACTGGCCATACCGGACTGTGATGCCTTCGGCTCCCTGCTGGTTGGCTCAGAGGGCCGTAAGATGTCCACCACCATGGCAGCAGTACGACTGCTGTCTGCCCTGACCAGGGACAAGGATATCGGAAAGAATATCGTACCTATAGTTCCGGATGAGGCGCGCACCTTTGGTATGGAGGGCATGTTCAGACAGCTTGGTATCTACTCATCTGTTGGGCAGCTATATGAACCGGTAGACATAGATCAGCTCATGTACTACCGCGAAGACATCAAGGGACAGATCTTGAACGAAGGCATCAATGAGGCCGGCGCCATCGCCTCCTGGCTGGCTGCCGGTACCGCCTACAGTAATCACGGGGTGAATATGATCCCCTGCTTCTTCAGCTACTCCATGTTCGGATTCCAACGTATCGGTGACCTGCTGTGGCTGGCCGGTGATATGCAGGCACGTGGCTTCCTGTTTGGTGGTACTGCCGGCCGCACTACCCTGGCAGGAGAAGGCCTACAGCACCAGGACGGTCACAGTCACCTGGCGGCATCAACCATCCCCAACTGTATCTCCTATGATCCAACCTATGGCTATGAGCTGGCGGTGATCATACATGATGGTCTCAGACGCATGTACCAGCATCAGGAGAATATCTTCTACTACATCACCGTGATGAACGAAAACTATGAGCACCCAATACTCCCAGATGATGTGGAAGATGGAATTCTCAAGGGTATGTATCTGCTTCAGGATGCCGGCAAGAGCAAAAAGCCCAGAGTGCAACTGTTCGGTAGCGGCACTATTCTGCGTGAGGCAATTGCAGCAGCGGATCTGCTCAAGAATAACTTTGGGGTTATATCTGATATCTGGAGCATCACCAGTTTTAATCTGTTGCGACGCGACGGTCTCAGCACTGAACGCTGGAACCTTCTGCACCCGGAGAAAAAGCCACGTAAAAGCTACCTGGAACAGTGCCTGAAAGGACATACAGGTCCAGTGGTGGCAGCCACTGACTACATGAAGATCTATGCAGACCAAGTACGGTCATTCGTACCCAGAGAGTATTGTGTACTGGGCACGGACGGTTTTGGTCGTAGTGATACCCGCGAACAGTTGCGGCGCTTTTTTGAGATTGATCGATACTATATAGCGGTTGCTGCCCTCGCCTCCCTGGCCAAAGTTGGCGACATAAAGCAAAGCATGGTGAGTGAAGCGATCAGGAAATATGGTATTGATCCTGAGAAGCCGGAACCGACAACTGTTTAGGGCCTGTTAACACTAAACCAATAGGCCCTGTTACTTTTGAAAAAGCGCCAATCTAGGCACGAGGAGTGAAGTTTGGTTATTCCAAATGAACAACGAGCAACAACGAGTGGTGCTTTTT